>JASFFF010000174.1:0-7664 GCA_050124445.1 Desulfosarcina sp. | reverse complement strand
GACCGATGTGATGGCATAAGCGTGGTTTTTCGAATTGGTTGATACGTATGGCCTCTTTTAGACCACATCACTAGCTTGCAGCAATGTTTTTTTTCTCGAATATCAAATTGAAAGGGTATGTCGATGCAACCCATCAAGTGTGCCTTGGTCACTGGTGGCGCCGGATTCATCGGTTCTCATTTAGTAGACGAACTGGTTCAAAACGAATGTCGGGTGAAGGTGCTGGATAACCTGTCCACCGGCCATCGACGTAACATCGATCATCTGGCTGATCAGATCGATTTTACCGAAGGTGACATCCGGGATACCGGTGTCTTGGATAAGGTGATTGTCGGATGTGATGTCGTATTTCATCAGGCGGCGGTGGTTTCGGTTTCTCAATCTGTTGATGATCCAATACATTCCTGTGAGGTTAATGACCTGGGGACGGTGAGGGTTCTGGATGCATCACGCAGGGCAGGGGTGCGGCGGGTGGTCTTGGCCAGTTCCAGCGCCGTCTACGGTAATGATCCCCGCTTACCCAAAAGCGAGGATATGGCCCCCATGCCATTGAGCCCCTATGCGGTACAGAAGCTTGCAGGGGAGTTCTACGCATCGATTTTTGGAAGATTATACGGACTTGAGACGGTCTGCCTGAGATACTTTAATGTGTTTGGTCCGCGGCAAGACCCATCGTCTCCTTATTCCGGTGTAATTTCAATTTTTATGTCTAAAGCGGCAGACAGACAGCCGCCTACTATTTATGGTGACGGCAGTCAATCGCGTGATTTTATTTATGTCAGTGATGTGGTTCAGGCCAATTTTGTTGCGGCCACACAGGCAGAGGCAGCTGGGAAGAAGTATAATGTCGGCACCGGCGAAAGTATTCGTATCCGTGATCTCTGGGATTTGATATGCAATATCTCCAACATTCAGGTGGATCCGATATTTGCCCCAAGGCGACCGGGTGATATCCGCGAATCACTTTCCGATATCAACTCAATCCGCAGCAGTCTGGGTTTTCGTCCACAGGTGAACCTTCGCAAGGGGCTTGAGCAAACCTTGGTTTGGTATCGATCCAACAGCTAATAATCAATTGAGATGTTTGTTTCTGGGTAATCATCTTAGTGGGTCGTGAAGACGGCTCAATGATTGAAGTAGCTGCCAATAGGTAGAAATGGCTATCGATGGAAATGACGATCCGATCTGTCAGAATTGGGCGTCCCAAAGCTTCTTCACCGCCGTTCCGCGCCAGACGCCCTTTCCGGAAAGGGTTGGAACCCTTTTTTCGATCATGCGGCGGGCGATTTTTTCCCAACTCAGTCCCGCTTCCCGCATTGACGAAATGTTGTTCAGGACTTTGGGCCGATCCACCTCGGCCAGCTTGTCGCCAGAGATGTGCCAGTCAAGATCGAGGGCGGCTTCTGGCTCCGACGCCGGCCTACCACCAGCATGCGAGCCCGATCCGCTGTCGGGGGCCTTTTGGGGGTCAGAAAACCCACCGTCGACGCCCTTGAGGTTGTTCAGCCTGGCGGCGATGGACTCGAGTGCGTCGGCGATTCGGGACTCGGTATCTGATCCGGCCATAAGCGCATCGGCAATCCGTTTTTGCTGCTCCGCCAACCGGTCCAGGCTGTCTTTGACAAGCGCAAAATTCTCACCCGTAACCTTGGCGTAGTAGTCGGTTCGTCGTCGTTCATTGCCTACTCTGCGTTGGGGCCCCTTGTAGTCACTGTAGTCACGTCGCCCACGATCATGCTGCTTCAGCTTGCCACTTCTCAAGTTGTGTAAAAAGTCATCCATGATATCTCCTTGTTAGCTGCCAATTATTAATCCGTCCAGCGGCTATTAGTCAACGATATTTGTCTAAATCCACAAAAACAAGACCAGCGACGGCGTTCAATGGACCGCACGCGGAACCATGATCACCAATTGCAAAACAGCCGATTGTCGACAGCGATCTGCCTTGACACACCCAAATTTGGCGGCGTATTTTGTCCCCGGTGCATGTGAACCTTTGCGGGCAACGGCCCCTGCCTGACTGGAACGTCTTATCACGGATTGTCGGTAGAGGTCGTCACATCGACGAATGCATTGCGGTCACCATGGTTGGTGGTAGCATTTATCGGCCAGGCTGGGCGGGACTTTAGCGACCATGCGTGGTCAAATACCCAAACAAAATACCGGCCAATCGACTGGTGCTAACCTCGATCACACCGAAAGCCCGTGCTGCTGTCAACGGCACGCTGGCGATTGGGATCACGACCGCTGCCTCCGTCAGATGGCCGTCAACATGAAATGCGTGGCGGTTGGTTCATCAGTTGGCCAAATGATCGAATATCGTCTCTTCCTGCCAAACCAGCTTATCGGGAGCGTGTGTGAGCGTGGCGAAATAATCGTCCAGGCGCTCCTCCCTGCGGATCAGCGATACCGACCCGTCAGACTTGATCAGCAACTCTTTGGGCCTGAGCTGGCCGTTGTAGTTGAAGCCCATGGCATGGCCATGGGCGCCGGTGTCGTGAATGACCAATTGATCGTAAATATGAAACGGGGTGCCGAAGTGGGCGACAAGGTCTTCTAAGCGATAGTATAGTCTATGTTCAAAGGATTGAGGCATGGGCATGGGTGGTCTCCTCAATTGACGGATATCGGTTATTGGACATGGGTTTATTACAGGGACAGCCGAATGCGTGACATGGCGGTGGTGACATTCTTGCGACTGTTGAAGGCACTGATTCGAATATAGCCCTCGCCGCAGGTGCCGAAACCGGCACCCGGCGTGCAGACCACTGCGGCCTTTTCCAGCAGCCGATCGAAAAAGGCCCACGAATCGGTGCCCGTAGCAACCCAGATGTAGGGCGAATTTTCACCGCCAATACAGGTGTATCCCAGTTCCTGCATGGCTTTGCGGATGATGTCGGCATTGGTCATGTAGTAATCAACCAGTTCGGCGACCTGGTGTTTGCCGGCATCGCCGTACACCGCCTGCGCGGCTCTTTGGACCGGGTATGAAACCCCGTTGAACTTGGTGCTGTGACGCCTGCTCCAAAGGCGGTGTACGGGATGCCGCTCTCCGGAAGCAGAAAAGGCCATCAGGGATTTGGGCACGACCGTGTAGGCGCATCGGGTGCCGGTAAATCCGGCAGTCTTGGAAAAACTCCTGAATTCGATGGCCACTTCCCGAGCCCCATCAATTTCGTAGATTGAGTGGGGCAGGCGCGGGTCCCGAATAAAGGCCTCATAGGCCGCATCGTACAGGATGATGGCCCGGTTTTGGGATGCATGGTCGACCCATTTTTTGAGTTGGCCTTTGGTGATGGTGGCACCGGTGGGGTTGTTGGGAAAGCACAAATAAATCAGGTCGACGGGAACCTCGGGCAGGCCAGGAATGAACCCATTTTCAGCCTTGCCGTCCAAATAGACAATGCCTTCATAGCGTCCCTGACGGTATTGGCCGCTGCGGCCGGCCATGACATTGGTGTCCAGATAAACGGGGTAAACCGGGTCGGGGATGGCGATCCTGGCATGGGTATCGAAGATTTCCTGAATATTTCCGGTATCGCACTTGGCCCCGTCGCTGATGAAGATCTCGTCGGCATGGATCTTTGCGCCGCGGGCTTGAAAATCGTTTTCGGCGATGGCCTGGCGCAAGAATTCATAGCCTTGTTCAGGGCCGTACCCGCGAAAGCTGCTTTCGTCAGCCATTTCATCCACGGCCTGGTGAAAGGCGGACACACAGGCCGGGGGGAGGGCCCGGGTCACATCGCCGATGCCCAGTCTGATCACGGCTTTATCTGGTTGGCGCTGCTGGTAGTCTGCCACCCGCTTGGCGATATCCGAAAAAAGATACGACGCTTTGAGTTTCAAGTAGTTTTCGTTGATGCGAATCATCATGTGCCTCTTCTGAATCGGGTCAATCGGTTGATGGTTTACGCGCTTGTATCTGCCTCGTCGATGGGAATTCTGGCGGACTCCTTGAAGGTATTCATCACGATGGTGGTATCGGTCGAGCGCACACCCCTTAGCGGTGCGATGTGCTGCCTGATCAATTGCCCCAGTGCTTTGGTGTCGGTTTCCCGGACTTTGAGCAGGTAACTGTCCCGGCCGGCCACATAATGGATTTCCTGAACCTGTGCCATGGCGGCCAGGGTCTCTACCAGCTGTTGGGCCTGCCGCGTACCATCGGTGTGCACCTGGATGAAAGCCACCTGGCCCTTTCCGAATCGGTCGGGATTGAGTCGCACTTCGTAGCCGTCAATGAGCCCCATCTTTTCCAGCTTGCGGATGCGCTCAAAAACAGCCGAGGGCGCCATACCCACCTGGCGGGCCACTTCCACGTTGGGAATACGGGCCTTTTCCTGCAGGATCTTCAGAATCTTAAGACTTTTTTTGTCAATCATTCTAAAATTTTCCGATATACAGACAAATTTTCTTAATACCAGCCAATGTCAAGAATTTTTATCGTAATATATGCGCACTCAGCGACATCTGTCAATCATCCACTGGAGAAAAAAGATTGATGTCCTTAGCGGTTTTTGCCTATTCAAAGGATATCATCGGTTGCCGGTCAGTCATTCCACCCTTTGGCCATGGGTGATGCGGATACCTATCTAACGCTGGAGTCTGTGATGCTGAAAATTGCCATTATCGGTCTGGGCGGTTTTGTCGGGGCCATCCTCCGCTACCTGGTTGCCGGG
This sequence comes from Desulfosarcina sp., assembly GCA_050124445.1. GTDB lineage: Bacteria > Desulfobacterota > Desulfobacteria > Desulfobacterales > Desulfosarcinaceae > Desulfosarcina. Next base: position 2,988 of record JASFFF010000174.1, on the reverse strand, counting down.
GGGGTTCATGCGCTGGCCAAAACGGCCTCGTTCCCGGTGGGTACTATGACGGTTAACATTGTCGGTTGTCTGCTGATTGGGCTCGGTGGGGGGCTCATGGAGAGCAGGCAGCTCTTTTCGTCGGAATGGCGGGCCTTTCTTTTTGTGGGTATCCTTGGCAGTTTTACCACCTTTTCCACATTCGGTCTGGAAACATTCAATTTGGCCAAACAGGGGCAATGGCTGGCATCCTTTGGCAATGTAAGCATCAGTCTCATTTTGGGACTGGCGGCCGTGCTTGCCGGCTATATGTTTTCCAGGCTCATTTGACTGATGCGTGCACGGTTTTCGACCAGCATGTAGAGAATCAGGGAGACGAAATGACCGTACTCAAGGAAGATGGGCAGCTGTTGCGTATATTCATTGGCGAAACCAATAAATATGGCCGTATGCCCCTGTACGAATGGATCGTCCAGCAAGCCCGCTCCCAGGGCATGGCCGGGGCAACGGTACTGCGAGGCATTCAAGGGTTCGGTGCAAACAGCCTCATCCACACCACCAAGATCTTGCGTTTGTCAGAAGACTTGCCCGTGGTAGTAGAAGTGGTCGATACACGAGCCAAAATAGAAGCCTTTTTAAAAACCATCGATCCTGCCATTAGCGAGGGCCTGGTCACACTGGAGAAGGCCCGGGTACGCCTGTATCGCGCCGGTGGCAAGGCCAAAGGCTGATCGTCAATCGTGTGATGGTTGGGCACTGACTAGGAATCCGCCCGCTCATGGTTCATTTGGCGAATGATCTGCAGGGTCCGCCGCATGCGCAAAACGAACCCCACCACCATCACCAGGCTGATCAGAATGATGAGACTGGCGGCAAAGAAGGTCATAATAAATGAGAACGGGTCACCAAGCTGATACGAAGCCATCAGCAGGCTAATCCCGAACCAGACAAAAAACCCAGCGATCCCGGTTAGCAGTGCCTGCCTGAGCCACCACCCAACGCCCGGCCGGATGCGCGTGAAACCGCCGTCCTTCTCTTGATCGTGAACGCCCATCTGTTGTTCTAAAAACGCAGGGACAGGCAGGTCAAGCCGCCGTCCATCTTTCTGAACTCACTGGTGTCCAGCTCGATGATCGGCTTGTCCAAAGCCTGCAGTTTGTTTCGCGTGTCGGGAAATCCGCGGGGCATGAGCAGGTGATCGTTGATCAGCAGCGTGTTGCCCGCATAGGCCTCTCTAAGTGAAATCACGATATGCCGATAGGGTGCAAGGGCCGGATGGTCGGCAAAGGTCGGCGTTGTCAGCAGGGTGTCGGTGTCTACTGCATTGACGCTGGATTTGAAATGCAGACCCGCGGCGACCGGTACGGTCGACATGCTGTAGCCAAATTCAGCCACGGCCTGACCCATCTGACGGGCGCCATGCACATTGGTTCTGTCGGACAATCCGATCAACAGATGGCGGTCCATGATCAGGACATCACCACCGTCGATCGTTCCGGGTGCCTCGATTCGAGCCATTTTGCGAAACGGTTTGAGTGCGGCGGCAATGGACGCCACCTCGCCTTTTCGTGCATCTGCTCCTGGATTGGTGATTACTGCCACATCCGGGGTGACGACAGCCGTATCTTCTACAAAATGGGCATCTGGATGCCCCGGTAGCGGATCGAGAACGATCACCGCGATGCCGCACCCACGCAATGCTTCCACATAGGCATCAAATTGCTGCATCGCTTTGGCGGTGTTCGGTGGCCCCGCGCTTGAAGTGGTGATGCCGGCAGCCATCTCCCTGCTTGGTCGCCTAACGATGGCATGGGTATAAGTCATTTCTGTTCCCATTATGTAAGACAATCGGCTTCAGTGGGCAATCAGTGCTTGTGTCGGCACACCCATAACAGTGTTGGCGGATAAAATAAACCCCATACCCGCGTCGGCAGCGGCAACAAATTGACAGTACCAACTAAAGTTTATCCAAAATCGGTCGATGAGCTACTTGGCGTGTAGTCTGGATCAATCGGCCTAAGAAGGTGTCGAATTGAAAATATCCAGGATGGACAACCCAATCAAAAAGGCAAACTGATGGTCAACCTCAAGGTGGCCAAAGCGGCGGGTCTGAACGTCTCCCCGCATTTTTTATAAAGGGCCGGCCGCGTCATCCAATAGAACCACGCCGCTGACGGCGTCCATTTTTGCTAATCCAGTGAGGAGGCAAATACCATGTTTCAAAAATTTAAAAACCTTAAACTGAGAACAAAACTGTTGCTGTCCATTTGTTCGGTAGCCTGGATTGCCTTTGCGTTGACCATTACCTACATTGGGTTCAACGCGAGGAACCTGGCCGAAAGAGAAGCCCTGGATAAGGCGCGCGAGTCCGCCTATCGTTACGCCAACCTGGTGCAGGCTGAATTGGGCCGCTCCATGGACGTCGCTCGAACAGTGGCATTTTCATTTCAGGGGATGAAACATCAGGGTGTGCCACCCCGGGACATGATGGACGGTATCCTGAAACAGGTGTTGGAAGACAACCCGGGTTTTTTGGCGGTATGGACATGCTGGGAGCCCAACGCCCTGGACGGCAAAGACTCCGACTTTGCCGATGCCTTCGGCCACGACGATACGGGCCGTTATTTACCCTACTGGAATCGGTTGTCCGGCGAAATCGATGTGGAACCGCTGGTCGATTATGCCGATCCGGTCAAAGGGGCTTTCTACCTGGAAAGCCTGAAATCCGGTCAGGAAGTGGTTTTTGACCCGGTTCCGTTCACCGTCGGCGAGATGACCCAGCTAAAAACCATCCTCACGGTGCCCGTCCGTTTCGATGGCCAGACCGTTGCCGTGGTGGGCATCGACATCCCGGTTTCTTCCTTTACACCGTTGGTCAAGCAGATCAAGCTGTTTGACATCGGTTACGGATTTCTGATCGCCAACAACGGTGTTTTTGTGGCCCACCCCACCAAACAGGCCAACGTGGGCAAACATATGGATTTTTTCAAATTCGAGGAACGGGTCGTC
>JASFFF010000173.1:0-7677 GCA_050124445.1 Desulfosarcina sp. | reverse complement strand
CGGCATACTGGTGGATGTGATTCAGAACATACCGCCTTCGGATGAATTTACCGAAAACTACGCAGATTGAATGACGCAATGCGTATGCTGGCAAGGACGAAAAGAGGCTATCCAACCGCGATGGTGTCTATCTCAAAAACAGCAGCAAGAGATGTAAGCGTTCACAGGGCACCGCATCTGCTTTGTTGCCGGGCACTTGAAGTATGACCAATACGTCTGCGTGCCCAGCGCCGCACATCTTCGGCACCCTGTAAACGCTTACTGATCTGGTAGTTGCAGCAAATTGGGCATTTGGACCCTGTGAACACGTACCAAGAGATAGACAACCAGTCAACATCTACGTCCCCAAAGCAGCTCTTATGACAAGCCAATGATAGCCAGTTGAGAAATGCAAATTTGATGTAATCCTTAATAGTTATGGGTGACGGCATGACATGTCGTTTCCGACAGCTCATTTTGCTTGAGATAGCCAGAGCATATGATGGATTTGATAGTGTCAACGAACCTCAAATTCAGGCGTATATACTTCCTTGGGCATCTGCTCCCATAAATTACCGCAGAAGGCAGCACGGATCATGTAGCGTCCGGGCGTTAGTTTAGATGGCAGACGCCACTGAAAACGATCCATTTCACCTATATTGTTGAATTCGCCACAACCATCAGTTGTAGCCGTCTCGAATGTCGGATTAAACGACAATACTTCGTCCATACGTTCAGCATCTTTTTTTTGAGCCAGGTGGAATATCGATGAAACCGTAATGGGAAACGCGGTCATGCGTATGAAAGACAATGTCACCGAATCTCCAGGAGCATAGACATCGTAATCGGCTATCAAACCAATTAGCTTGTTTTCATTTGACAGACCCATACCTACCCCTGAGCTGCTTTCATCCCAAAATCTTGCTGGACCGACATCCACATGCACCGACGAGCCATGGTAATATCCGGTACCGCCAAATCCTATCGATCGGACGTATTCCCAGACGCGTTTGGACGAGACGCCATCCATTATGAAATCAACAGCCATTCCGTATTGATGTAAACTGGCTTTGGCTGCCAATATGCCCTTTTTTCGTAATTTGGTGTTGTAATCCGGGGGGCGGTATCCAGAAGTTACCGTGATTTGGGCGCCCTTACCCAATTGATCGCCAAGGTAATCGAGGAATTCCAGCAAGCGCAAGGACAGAACGTGACGGGGTGGTTGGTATGGCGCATCAAAAACAGCTGATATCTGCTTATATGCATCCGCTTCATATGCGTGGTTGCCTTGACGATAGTGTCCTTTAAAAACCTTACCATTCTTTCTGCTCACCAAATGGACATAACCGTCGCCATGATAGAAGAACCGATTCCAATCGGGCTGTTTTGCTGGTGTCGGATTCGACAGTATTCCCACAAACAATAACGATAGAACGATGGTTTTCAATTTCATCGCTATAACCTTTCAACTATCATAACCAACTAAAAAAAGGATGACATGGTCGTAAGCATTTTAATCATACACGGGCCTCGTATTGTCCCCTTATGGTCATATCGTCCGATCGAATTGATTCTCAAGTCCCGTGTCATGACGAAAGAAACAATCGTGGTGTCTTCAAAGGAGAAATCCATATTTCCAATGGCCATGATTGTCAGGATGCATCCACCGCCTATCTCAATGCTGTCCGGAGCTTGTCGGCAACTTGCCGTAAATTGGCCATCCAGTCTTCAGCCAGAGGATCGGCAAAGGCCACCTGGCCACCAATCTCCCGGGCGATGGGTTCGGCATTTTTGATGGAGAACTGGGGTTGAACGAAAACCACCTTGATTCCGTTTTCCCTGGCGTGCTGGATCAACGCTTTCAATTGGGCCGGTTTGGGGGCCTTGCCTTCAAACGCGATTCCCACCGCGAAATAGCGTTGTGCTTTGGTATGAAGCGATTGGTTTCGCTTGCAGGCCGTCGTCGTTTTGCTCACAGCCTGATGGTCATGCCGTCGGCGAGCGAGTAGCGGTAAATTTGGTAGCCGGGAATAAACCCGATGAAGACACCTGCCAGGCCAACGACGGCAAGCAACAGCAGCTCGTGCAGTCTCAATCCACCAATGGCGATAAACAGCCCGAATTCAGACAATATCAAGGGCTGCCCGACGATGAGAAGCCCGTAAAGGGCACCCACCCCGCCCACGATCCCCGCCAGGGTGAGCATGGCGGATTCTCCGACGATCAAGGTAAAAACGTCTATGGGGCGCGCACCTACCGATCTCAGAATGGCCATCTCGCGTCTGCGCTCGCTGAGGCTGGTCATCAAGGCAACCAGCATACCCGACAGACCGACAACAACCACAAAGCCCGAAACCATCAACAGGGCCTTTTCGGCGACGCCGATCAAATCCCAAAGCTCGGCCAGGGCGACGCCCGGCAATATGGCCAAAAGGGGTTCCTGGCGATATTCATTGATGTCGCGCTGCACCCCGAACGCAGCGATGCGCGATCGCAAGCCCACGAAAAAAGCCGTGATAAGCCGTGGCGACAGATCCATTCTCAGGGCATTTTCAGCCGAGATGGCATGTCCCGGAACCGGGGCACCCTGCTTCCAGTCGATATGAATCGCCTCTATTCCTTCCAGGCGTACATGGATCGTCTGATCAACGGGCGTGCCGGTTCTTTTCAAAATGCCGACCACCGTAAAGGGTTTGTCGGCGTGGCTGATAAAACTGACTTTGCCGGCACCATGCGCCAGAATAATCCGATCGCTGAGGCTGTAATTTAGCTTTTTGGCCACCTCGGCACCCAGTACCGCGTCATAGACCCCCTCGAATATCCGCCCTTCGGCCACCTCGAGACGGTGTTTACCTGAATAACGGAAATACTCAAAGTAATCGGCGTTGGTTCCCATAACACGGTAGCCTTTGTGAGAATCGCCCAGCGATATGGGGATCGTCCATAGGATATTGGGATTGTCGGCGATTTCCTGATAACTCTCCCAGGAGATATTGTTCGTCGCGTTGCCGATCCGAAATACCGAATAAAGCAGCAGTTGTACCGGCCCGCTGCGCGCACCAACAATCAGGTCGGTGCCTGAGATGGTACTGGTGAAACTGGCCTTGGCTTCCGTGCGGATACGCTCAACGCCCAACAAAAGCGTCACACTCAGTGCAATGGAGGCAATGGTCAGAAGGGTCGTTAGCCGGCGGTTGCGAAAACTTTTTATGGCAAGGGTAAACATGATTTTTATTCTTTGATCGACGAATCTTTCGGTCCTCAGGCGGCATTGATGTCTGTCATCCTGATCGTCCTGTGAAAAAGGCCTTCAAAGGCTTTGTCATGACTGACGAATATCAGTGTCGTCGCTCGGCGCCGGCATTCATTGAAAAGCAGTTGAATGAAATCTTCCCGGCGGTCCGCATCCAGGGAGGATGTCGGCTCATCGGCAATGATGAGCTCCGGTTCGCCGATCAGCGCGCGAGCGGCGGCCACACGCTGCTGCTGGCCCACACTCAACTGGGTGACCGGTTTGCCGACGACGGCGGCCCCATCCATACCCAGCTGAGTCAGCAGCTTCAGGGCGGCGTCCTTATCATCCGATGCGTGGTTTGCGGCCCTCTGCCTTCTTTGGACGGAGAAACGACAGGGCAAGGTAACATTTTCAACCACCGAAAGATAAGGAATCAGGTTGAACATCTGGTAAATGAACCCGATATGGTTGGCGCGAAAACGGTCTCGATTGGCACCGTTTAAAGCATTGAGATGCACGCCGCTGACCCGGATCGTGCCCTGCTGGGGAATGACAACACCGGCAATCAGGCTTAGCAGTGTACTCTTGCCGCTACCGCTGGGACCTTCGATAAAAACCCGCTCGCCGCGCTCGATTCGTAGCTTAGCAATGGTCAGGACCGGATCAAGGTCATCGCGCCAGGCAAAGCGCAGCTGCGAAATATCCACTGCAGGGGCGTCTTTGGTTTTCTTGTCTGTATCCATCAGATAGCCGTCTAAAAAGTGATTCGGTAATCTTTGGCTGACAGTTCCTTTGCCGTTTGCCCGTTGTCGGTCAGGACCTGCACATCGATATGTTCGATGCCCACAAATATTCGGAACAGCATGACATCCAGATAGGTCAGCTTCTCCGGTTGGCTGCATAAGAACTGATAGTGGGCCTTAAAATCGCTGTGTCCTTTTAAGATTTTTAAACACGTCAACTTAAACGATCAGGAGCTAAACGTGTAATACCATATTTTGTAAGTCCATTTGCATTTACGGCCGAGGCGGGCTGGACCTATCACACGACTGCGTTAAGATCATAACTTTTTTTGTTAAGGATTTCTACAGCGGCCGTTCACGACTATATGAAATTCATCTTTTATTCTTGACATCAAACGGTATTTTTTTCTATTGTTTTCTTTCAGTTCCATCTGTTCCCCACCAAGGCGTCTGCCGAACAAACATCGCTGGTTATCCCCGCAACCATGCTGTTCGGAATTGTCCCGGAACACCTGGAACCTGGAAATTGCATTCACCATGCAAGACTGTATCCCTTCTATTTTTAATCAACGGCAAAAGGAGGCCACATGACCAATCCCTATGACGCGGCATTTGAACAGTCGATCAACGATCCAGACGGATTCTGGGCCAAAGCAGCAGAGGACTGCCACTGGTACAAGCGCTGGGACAAGGTGCTGGATGATTCCAACAAGCCCTTTTACCGCTGGTTTACCGGCGGAGAGATCAACACCTGCTACAACGCACTGGACTATCACATCGATCAAGGGCGGGGGGAACAGCTGGCCCTGATTTACGACAGCCCGGTTACCGACACCATCACCAAATACACCTACAATCAGCTGCGGGACGAAGTGGCCAAGTTTGCCGGCGTGCTCAAAGCCCAGGGCGTGGAAAAGGGTGATCGGGTATTGATTTACATGCCCATGATCGCCGAAGCGGCCATGGCCATGCTGGCCTGCGCACGCATCGGGGCCGTTCACTCGGTCGTGTTCGGCGGATTTGCCGCCAAAGAGTTGGCCACGCGTATCAACGACGCCAAGCCAAAGGTGGTTGTGTCGGCATCCTGCGGTATCGAAGTGGCCAAAGTGATCGCCTACAAGCCCTTGTTGGATGCGGCCATCGACATGAGCGACAGCAAGCCGGATAAATGTGTCATCCTTCAACGCCCCATGGAAAAGGCGTCCATGATCGACGGGCGGGATGTGGACTGGGTGGCGGCCATGGAGGCTGCGGCCCCGGCAGATTGCGTGCCGGTAGCAGCCACGGATCCCCTCTACATCCTTTACACCTCCGGCACCACCGGCCAGCCCAAAGGTGTGGTGCGGGATAACGGTGGCCATGTAGTGGCGCTTAAATGGAGCATGAAAAACATCTACGATGTGGACACGGGAGACGTCTACTGGGCCGCATCGGACGTTGGCTGGGTCGTGGGCCATAGCTATATCGTCTATGGACCGCTATTCAAAGGCTGCACCACCATTCTGTTTGAAGGCAAGCCGGTGGGTACGCCGGATGCCGGCGTTTTCTGGCGGGTGATCGCCGATCACAAGGTCAAAACCATGTTTACCGCTCCCACGGCCTTTCGGGCGATCAAGCGCGAGGATCCCAATGCCGAGCTGATGCAAAAATACGACTTGTCCAACTTCAAGGCCCTGTTCCTGGCCGGTGAGCGCACCGATCCCAACACCTTGCACTGGGCTGAAGACGCCCTCAAGGTACCGGTGGTGGACCACTGGTGGCAGACGGAAACCGGATGGGCCATCTGCGCCAACTGCCTCGGACTGCACGAGTTCCCGGTTAAGGAGGGATCACCCACCAAGCCGGCACCGGGTTGGAACCTGCAGGTGGTGGACGCCAACAACCAACAGGTGGCCGCCGGCGAAATCGGCGCCCTGGTGGTCAAGCTGCCCCTGCCTCCGGGAACCCTGCCGACCCTGTGGCAAAACGATCAGCGTTACATCGAGTCTTATCTGGAGGAGTTCCCCGGCTACTACAAAACCGCCGACGCCGGCTACATTGACGCAGACGGCTACGCCTTCGTGATGAGCCGCACGGACGACATCATCAACGTGGCCGGCCACCGGTTATCAACCGGTGCCATGGAAGAGGTGCTTTCCGATCATCCGGATGTGGCCGAATGCGCGGTGCTGGGTGTTGAGGACAGCCTCAAAGGGCAAGTGCCGGTCGGTTTCATCGTGCTCAAGGCCGGCGTGACCAAGGCCGAAGACGCGATCACCAAAGAGGTGATCCAGATGGTTCGTGACCGCATCGGACCGGTGGCGGCTTTCAAGACGGCCACCGTGGTCAAGCGATTGCCCAAGACCCGATCGGGCAAAATCTTGCGGGGAACGATTCAGAAGATTGCCGACAACCAGGCCTACAACGTACCGGCCACCATCGACGACCCGGCCATCCTCGGCGAGATGGAAGAGGCCCTGGAAGGTATCGGCTACGCCAAAGCCCGAAAATCATGAACGATTAAATCCTGAACGGATTGGTTGTCTTCAAACCGGGTGCTTTGCACCCGGTCACAACCGCAACCATTGTAGCATGAAGGTGCTTTTGCCTTTCCGGACGTTGGCCGGAAATTCAAGCCACCCGCTACGCGGGTGGTCGTTGACTCAGGCTTGATGAAAGAAAACGCCGGTCGTTTCTTGGCTAACAGGAAACACCGGCGTTTTTAACTTGATAAATGCGCTACCGCCTTTACAATCGAAAACGATCCATCGCACCATCATCACACTTTCCGGTTGCCAGGCGCCAAAACATGCCGACAGCCATCCCCCTTCGAGGTCGATTGCGGTCGACACCCATCGACCTTGATACCCGCTTGTCTGAAGGCACGATACTATGAAAAAAGTGCTCATGCTTACCGCGCTGATCGTCCCGGTTTTTTTGTCCTTGGCCTTCGCCGGCGACAAGCCGAGCAAGCGCATAAAAATCGCCACCAAGGAATTCCCCCCGCTGGTTTTCAAGGATTACAAGGGTTTTTGTATCGATTTGGCCAAGATTATCAGTGAAAAACATAATCTGGTCCCCGAATTTGTGATGGTAGACAGCGTGCCCAGCCTGCTTGAGGCCGTTGAATCAGGCAAATGTGACATGGGTTTTGCCGGCATCACCATCACGCCGGAGCGTGAAAAAACGGTGGATTTTTCCCAGCCGTTCTTTGACTCCGGTTTGATGATCAGCGTCAGAAACGAACCGTTGAGCAAAATTACCTCCATTGGTAGCGCCCTGCTTCGGGTCATCGGGTTGTCCATCGTCCTGTTCTTCGTGGGCCTGACCGTCGTGGCCCATCTGGTGTGGTGGATCGAAAGGGACGACCAGGACCCCCAGGGGTTTCCCACTGCCTACGCCAAAGGCATCGTGGATGCTTACTGGTGGGCCGTGGTGACCATGTCCACGGTGGGCTACGGTGATAAGCGACCCAAACGAATCGGCGGCCGGGCCATCGCCGCCATTTGGATGTTCATCGGCATCATTTGGTTCGCCGGCCTGACAGCCACGCTCTCTTCGGCATTGACCGTGGACCGCATTCAGCACGGTGAAATAAGCGACCTGCCCGACCTGTACGGCAAGAAAGTAGCGGTCATCAAAGATACCACCAGTGAAGATTTCCTGCGTTACCACAACGTGAAAGTCGTCATGACCCGGTCCTTCGACGATCTGCTGACCACGTTGAAAGATGGCCGAGCA
>JASFFF010000172.1:0-7729 GCA_050124445.1 Desulfosarcina sp. | reverse complement strand
TAACGTTTCCCCTATCGCACGGTAGGCGTCGGAAAGAAATGAATGGTCATTTGTAGTCTGAGCAAGACTGAGAAGCTTTTTTGATAATGTTACTGCCTTAGGGAAATCTGCTTTAACAAGATAATAATGCCACAATCCCCACAATGCCGGAAACTGCAGCCGAGCCCCCCCGACCTGTTGACATAATTTGTAGGCCCGGCTACAAGCAGCTTCCACCTCCAGTGCTGCAAATCCTTTGAGTGTTGAAAGTGGAGGGCCCATGGCGAGCTGTAGCACTAGTTCCTGCCTTGTGTGCTCTGGATTTTCTGGCTGATTTTTAAGAAGCTCCAATGCCTTCGTAAAGTGTGCGATCGCTTCTTTGTTGGCAAAACGTTCCGCAGCCTGCTGCCCAGCCTGCTGCCAGTAAGATACAGCCTCCATCGTGAGTCCAGCTTGAGAGTAGTGATGCGCAATAACTTCAGGTTGGGCAGTCGCCAATTCTGAAAACTGCTCAACCAGAACTTCGGCGATTTTCCGGTGATACCGTCGCCGAGTGTTTTTAAGCATTGACTGATAGGCAGTCTCCTGAATAAGAGCATGTTTAAAAATAAGTGTCGCTTTTGGAAAAACACCCCTCTGGTATAGCAGCTCAGATTCAATGAGTTGTTCTAATCCTTGCTGAAGCATCTTTTTTTCGCGGGGCTGAATTGCGAGGAGCATTCCGAAGGTGAACTCTCTTCCAAGAATGGCGCACAGCTGAGCCAATTCTTTGGTCGAAGACAGCCGATCCAAACGCGCCATCAACGAATCTTGTAGCGTCATCGGAATCTCTAAAGGAAAAACCTTCCCGGCCAAAGTGTATTCTTTTGCGTCCTCTATAAGCAGTCCTGACTCCAGCACCATCTTGGTTAATTCTTCTACGAACAATGGCACGCCATCGGCCTTTGTTAATATCTGTTCGAGGACCTGGGATGGCAACTGCTTTGAGCCTGCTATATGCTGAACAATATCTATGCTTTTTTTTTGGGTCAGGCGCTGGACCGATAGGTTTGTATGGTAGGCGCGAGAGCGCCATGGTGGTTTGAAGTTAGGCCGGAAGGTGAACAGCGCAAAAATCGGAGTTGTTGCAATCTGATCAACTAAAAGATTGAGAAACTCAAGGGTGGTTGGATCAGCCCAGTGTAGATCTTCGATAACCAGCAACAATGGCTGCCGACTAGCAATCTTTAGTAGTACGCCGAGCATGGTTTCAAAAATCAATTTTTTCTGACGTTCAGGCGATAGTGTGGAGGGCGAATATTTGTTGCCCAACGGCACTGACAAAAGATCGCAAAAAACCGGAACGACTTCAGTGAGCTTAAAACCATACTGCACAAGAAACCCTTCCAAACGATCAAATTTATCCTTCTGGACATCGCCAGGTTCGGACTGGAGAACGAACCTTTCAAGCAAATCTATTACCGGAAAAAAAGCGCTATTTTGGTGGTAAGCCGAACACTGACATGGCGTCAGCCACGCCTGGGGGTCCTGTGCGACATGCTCCTCCAAAACCTTTACCAATCGCGATTTGCCAATTCCTGCATCGCCGTAAAGGTGCATTACTTGTCCCTTGCCTTCTTCAACCCATTGCCAGCGCTCGAAAAGCAGGTTCCTTTCCTGCTCCCGGCCCACAATTGGGGGCAACACTTTTGTCAGGGGGTCAAGACGGTTTTTGGCTGTGCTCAAATGATCAATTTCACAGGCATCGATCGGTTTGGGAAAACCTTTGAGTGATAGATTTTCAAGTTCATGACACGCAAAAAAGCCCGCAATCAGTCGATAAGTTGCTGCACTAACCAATACGGTATTTGGTTTGGCCTCCCCCTGGAGGCGTGCGGCAATGTTGGGCGTCTCTCCAATGGCCAATCTTTCGCGTGTTGAGCCCTCGCCCACTTCTCCGGTAACGACTAAACCCGTGTGAATGCCTACGCGTACCGATAGCTCGACTTTCCACTGCTTCCTAAAGCTGGGATTCATGTGGGTAACGGCTTCCACGATGGCTAAACCAGCGCGAACTGCCCGTTGGGCATCGTCTTCATGGGCCTGCGGGTAACCAAAATAGACCAGTAAACCATCGCCTAAATATTGCGCAATGTACCCACCAAATCGCCTAATGATCTTGTTGCAGATATCCTGATATCTGCGAATCACTTCACGCAGGTCCTCTGGGTCCAACTTCCCCGATAGGACTGTAGAATCTACCAAATCACAAAACATCACGGTTAGTTGCCGCCGCTCTGCATCATGATCGATCTCCATTTGTGCATCATCGACAAGTGGGCCATTGGGAGTCAGCTTTTTACCGCATTTTATACAAAATAGGGCATTTTCAGGTAACTCCGTACCGCAGTGAATACATTCTGTTTGTAGTTTCTGCCCACATTTCATGCAGAATATAGCTTCATTAGGATTGCTATGGTGACACGCTGGACATTTCATAAGGGTTTCTCCAACCAGGGGAGTTAATTCTCAAGAAGCTTGAAAACCCAAACATGGCATGGGCATTCAAAAAAGTGATGAATTGCGAACAGATCTATTTTCTACATATTAATGACAGAATGAAAAAAAGGAAGGGCACACGTCTGTGTGGGGAACTACCTGGAGATAGCCAGGCAGGCCAGGATCTCCAGGCCGTCGCCAAACTACCTCGATGACACCAATCTCGAAAAGTGCCTCTATGGGAGTGAATCAGAAAACTTAAAGTCCAACAAGTACGTCCTGTCTATCCCACAAAAACGGAACCCACCGTTTCGTGTGATTTCTTGCCAGCCCTCTAAGTATAAGACAGGACATAAGATTTGCATTTAGCATCTGGATATCATAGGCTTGCCTTGGGAGCCAGATAAGTTGCAGTCTCTATATAAGAACAGCCTTCAAAATAACTAAGCAACACCGTTAACTACCGACTTATGCTTTATTAAGGGGGGTGGCATGAATGCGCAGCTTACCCGGCGAAACTTCCTTAAATGCACGGGCTTGGTAGTCTTTTCCTTGGGCGGTGGGTGTTATGTCATGACCGGTACCCAAGGGGAAAGCCACATCCCGCCTGCTGAAGGTTACCTATTGGTGGATGCACACAAATGCCAGGGCTGCCTGAGCTGCATGCTGGCTTGTTCCCTTGCTCATGAAGGCCAGGAAAACTTGTCCCTGTCCCGCATCCAGATAATCCAGAACCCTTTTGAAAAGTTTCCCCATGACCTTGGCATTTTTCAATGCCGGCAATGCTCAGCCCCGGCTTGTGTGGATGCCTGTCCAGAGGGTGCCCTGGTTGCCGACCCTGTCCAGGGCTCGATTCGCCATGTGGACAAGAAAAAGTGTACGGGTTGCGGCGTTTGTGTAGATGCCTGTCCCTTCCAGCCCAAACGAGTAATCGTCCAACCGGATGAAGCATCCGCGCATGGTGCGGTCAGTCGCAAATGCGATCTATGTGCACATGCGCCTTTCCATTGGGATGAAGCCGGCGGCGGTCCTGGGGGAAAGCAGGCCTGTATAGCAGTCTGTCCGGTAGGCGCCATTGCCTTTACCCGGGAAATGCCATTGCAGACAGGAAATGCCGGCTACCAAGTGAACCTAAGGAATGATGCCTGGGTCAGCCTTGGTTATGGAGACCTCAAGACAGGAGAATGAGGCATGGGCGGGTATACAGGCAGCATCTTAAGTGTCGATCTAAGCAAACGCAGCATCAGTGTCCTCCCTACTGCCAAGTATGAGGACTGGGTAGGAGGCCACGGCATGGGGTCCTCCCTGTTTTTTGAGCGGGTGAAGGACAAAACCATCGATGGATTTCACCCGGATAACCTGCTTACACTCATGGCTTCCCCTTTAAGTGGCACCCTGGTCCCTTCCGGCGCCGCACGGACTGAAGTTCAGGGTATCGGGGTCCAGTCCTGGCCCGTTGGCTGGTTTACACGGAGCAATTTCGGAGGCCGGTTTGCGGCCATGCTCAAATATGCCGGGTGGGACGGGATCGTGATCCAAGGAAGGGCGGACAGTCAGGTCTGGATCGACATCCGCGACCATGAAGTGAAAATCCGGGATTGCGAACCCCTTAAACTCTGGGGCACCACCACCTGGGAATGCCAGCAGATCATCTGGGATGCGGTGGCCGGTAGTGGGACCTACAAGGATTGGTACCGAATCAATAAAAAGGCACATGCAACGGATGGGCATGCCACCACCCAGCGACCGGCGGTGCTGGCTGTGGGACCGGCTGGAGAGAACTTGAGCCGCATGGCTTGCCTTATTCACGATGCCGGTAACGCCGCCGGCCAGGGCGGTTTTGGCGCTGTATTCGGTGCCAAGGGACTCAAAGCAGTGAGTGTTTTGGGAACGGGCAGCATCAAGGTGCATGACCCCAAAGCATTGCTGGCGTCGCGGATTTGGCTCAAGAAAAATTATAGCTTTGACTTGGCCGACCTGAAACTCAGGCATTTTACCTTTGGATTTCAGAGTCCGCCTTCGCCGATGACCTTATACGGCAAGGGCAGGCCTCGGATAGCCCATCGGCCCCAGGCTTGCCTGGGATGCACAGCCGGCTGCCGGGGCAGGTACAGCGACGGTATCGGTAACGAGGCGGTCTGCTTTAATTCCTTGTTTTATTTGTTCGGTAAGGATTTGGAGACCCAACGCCGGGCTGCCGACCTGATCAACCAATACGGGTTGAACGCTGCTGAAATGTTTTCAGGTGAAATTTACCTTAAATCGCTGCATACGGAAGGGGTGCTGGGGGCCGGTATGGCCATCGATTGTCCCCTGGATTTTGAGCAATACGGAAACTTGGCCTATGCCGAACAGTTGGTGAAGGCCATCTCCTATCGAAACGACGGCAACGGGAAGCCGCATGCCTTTGGCGATGTGCTGGCGGAAGGATTTGTGCGGGCGGCCGAGACGTGGGGCCGACTTTCCGGGGAGTCGTCAGATCTGAAAACCGGCCGGCTGCCCTTTCCTCACTGGGGCCTGCCCCGGCACAAACTGGAACGGTCCCAACTGGACTGGGCATACGGTACCATCTTCGGAGACCGGGATATCAACGAGCACTGCTTCGACCTGCTCAGAGTCTTTCCAACCGCCTACAAACGCAGGAACATTCCACTTCCACCCGCCCAGGCAGTAGTAAAGATCATTGCCGATAAGATGGCCCCATTCCAGGGAGATTTGAAGATGCTGGATTTCTCCGAGGAAAATATGTACTCCGACCATATCATCAAGCTGGTGACGTGGCACAGATATTATACTCGCTTCTGGAAACAGTCTGCCCAGCTCTGCGATTTCAGGTGGCCGGATTTCCTCAATCTATACAGACCGGATCGTTCCGGAGCCACAGGTCTGGCGGAGCCCCGGTTTTTCAAGGACGTGACCGGGAAGCATCTTTCCTATCTGGAGGGCATCAAGGTGGGTAAGCGCATCTGGAACTTGGACCAGGTGATCTGGACCTTACAGGGCCGACAGCGTGACATGGTGACGTTTGCCGATTACCTCTATACTCAACCCGGCGCCACCTGGGATGGCTGGCCCGAATACATGCCAGGAATCCGGGACGGTCAATGGGACTATGTGGAAACCAGTGGACGCCATTTCGACAGACAAAAGTTTGAGGACTTCAAAACCCGATTTTACCAGTTTCAGGGCTGGGATCCATCCACTGGTTGGCCCACCCGCTCCACCCTTGAATCCATTGGCCTTAAAGAGGCCGCCGATGAATTGGGACAACAGGGACGATTGGGTGCATGACACTGCTGGCTTCCCTTCAAGATCCGGGTATGGCGGTGAGGAATAGTCTCACCATTTTCTACCCAAAGACCGCAGTACAGATCAATTTGCTTCGGTGCAGAATAGATCATAAGAACTGAATCTATTTAACCTTGCCAGAATTTCATGTATCTTGCCATTGAATTTGATGAAAACCACTCGAAATAATAATTAAATCTGAATAGCCGCGCTGTTCGTAGTACCGTTTCTTTGCAAGCCTATTCAGGTACTGTATGACATGATTATTGTTTACAAATACGATAGGGTGCGAAATTTTATCAAGTATCGCCAAGCATGTATCCATTGAGATCATTTTTAGATGATATTCTAATTGGTCCGTGGCTGTCAAAGATGGTGATCACATATCACTATCGATCATGTATGATGGCCGGGAGCTTATCAAGCTTCATGGCGGTGCCGTATACCAACAAGTAGGCTGCACTGCCTATGACGCTCGTTGTCACATAGCAAAGATTGATAATCGCGTCAGCACCAAGTTCTGCAGCCTACACGTTCATCCTTTCGCTAGCGGCGGACCTTGCGTTGCCCATTATCTCTGTGTATTCGATCAAGTCTCCGCCAAGAGTCAACAACCATCTGCACTTGGACCAGAATGCCTGTCGCCGTTTGACAGGCCCCAAAACCGCGGCATATTTAAATTCGGGTTATCATATGATTCCACCGCCTTAAAAAGGCGCATCATATCAATGAAAGGAAGAAGCATATGGTTCAACCAACCATTGCTGTCTATGGCGCCTACTGGTGCCCGGATTGCCGCCGCAGCAAACAGTTCCTGGGAGAGCATCAGATTCCCTACCGTTGGGTGGATATCGAATCAGACCCGCAAGCCGAGAAGTTAGTGATCGAAACCAACAACGGCAAGCGTATCATTCCCACGATCGTGTTCGCCGACGGCAGTTTCCTCACCGAACCCTCCAACGCTGTACTGGCCCAAAAGCTGGGCCTGCGCACGACTGCCAGCCGCAGCCATTACGATCTAATCGTCATCGGCGGTGGGCCTGCCGGTTTGACCACGGCAATCTACACGGCCCGTGAGGCCATCGATACCCTGGTTGTCGAGCGCGCGGCCTTTGGCGGCCAGGCCGCCGGCACGGAAAAACTGGACAACATGCCCGGCTTCCCCGAAGGCGTCGAAGGAATCGATTTCAGTCAGCGTTTGCGGCAGCAGGCCGAACGCTTCGGTGTCGAACTGCTGCAGGCTCAGGAGGTATCTCGGATAGAACGCAAGGGCAATCTGCACCGCCTGCATACGGCCGATGGCGGCAGCTACAGTGCCAGGACCGTTCTGATTGCCACCGGCAGTCGCTACAAGCGTTTGAACGTTCCCGGGGAGTCCGACTACCTGGGTGCCGGGGTCCATTTTTGTGCAACCTGCGATGGCCCCTTCTACAAGGGCAAGCGGGTGGCCGTCGTTGGGGGAGGCAACAGCGCTACCGAAGAGAGCCTGCTACTGACCAAATTTGCCGACCACGTCACCCTGCTGGTGCGCGGCGGCGAATTCAAAGCCACCCGTTTCATTCAAGAAAAAGTCCTCTCCCACGAGCGCATTAACGTGTGCTGGCACACCGAAGTGTCCGCTTTCGAGGGCGCCCATAGCAAACTGACCAACCTGCGTGTGGTCGACAACCAAAGCGGGAAAGAAACCGACATGCCGGTTGACGGTGCGTTCATCTTTATCGGATTGACGCCCAACACCGCCTTTTTGAAAACCAGCCCGATACTACTGGACCAATGGGGCTTTGTGGTCACCGGTCACGCACTGGTTCATGACGGCCAACGGCCGGACGGCTTCGAATCACGTGATCCCTATCTGCTAGAAACCAGCATTCCCGGTGTCTTTGCCGCCGGCGATGTACGTGATGCCAGCACCAAGCAAGTGGTCAGCGCTGCCGGCGAAGGTGGATCCGCCGCCCTGGAAATTCGCGAATATCTCAAGCATGCC
>JASFFF010000171.1:0-7749 GCA_050124445.1 Desulfosarcina sp. | reverse complement strand
GCAGGCTATCATGACAACTGCCGACAAGTGGCCGGTCCTGATCATCGACGACGAACAAGACATTCGCGAGGTGACGGCCCTGACGCTCGAAGACGCCGGCTACCTGGTCCAAACCGCCGCCGACGGAGCAAAGGGCCTGGCCGATTGCCGAACATTTGGCCCGCGTATCGTGATCACCGACATCCGCATGCCTGGCATGGATGGCATCCAGGTGCTGGAGACGATCAAGCAGCGTTTTCCCGACACCGAGGTCATCGTTGCCACGGCTTTCGGTGAGATGGAGACAGCCATTCGGGCCTTACAGCTGGATGCGTCGGATTTTATCACCAAACCCATCCACACCAGCGCCCTGATGGTGGCCTTGGATCGTGCCCGCCAGCGCTACCGAACCCGCCAACAGCTGAAAGCGTACACCCGCCAGTTGGAATCCGGTCTGTCGCGCACCAGACAACAGTTGCAGGAAACCGTCGCCTATCAGCAGCGGCTCATCGAAAGCTCGATGGATGGCATCCTGAGCTGCGACCGTGACGGCAGGGTGGCCACGTTCAATCGCAGCATGGAGCAGATGTTGGGAATCGAGCGCGCCGGGGTTTTGCATCGGGCCACACTGGATCGCTTTTTCAGTCCGGAAGCATATCGTCGCTTTCAGGACGATCTGACCGCCTCCGGGCATGGCGGGGCAAACCGGTTGGCGCTTTACGAGACCGACTTATTGGACCATCAGGGAAAAACGGTACCGGTGCAGTTGTCGGCGGCCACGCTGATGGAAAATGGCAAGGCCGGTGGCCTGGTCTGTTTTTTCCGTGATCTGCGACGCATCCACCGCTTGGAGCAAGAGATGGCGGACCAGGCTCGGCTGCTGCACCAGGACAAGATGATGTCTTTGGGTCGGTTGGCCGCCAGTGTGGCCCATGAGATCAACAACCCGCTGTCCGGCATTCTCAATTATATCCGATTGATGATCCGGACCCTTGAAAAAGGCCCCCTTCCTGAGGATAAGCAGCGCCAATTCGAGCGCTATCTGGCCATGGTGGAAACCGAGACCGACCGCTGCTCGACCATCGTTTCCAGCCTGCTCACCTTTTCCCGCCGCTCACCGATTTCGGTGGGTCCGGTATCGATCAATGAAATTGTGGACCGCAGCATTGTATTGTCCCGGCACCGGCTGGAACTTTCCAACATCACCCTGGCCAATCAGGTCGTCGCCGGCTTGCCTGAGGTCAAAGGGGACGCCAATCAACTCCAGCAATGTCTGCTCAACCTGATTTTCAATGCCGTGGACGCCATGCCTGACGGCGGCACCCTCACCCTGAAGGCGGCAGTTGAAACGGACCCGCAAGCGGTTGTCATTCAGGTCGGTGACACCGGCAGCGGCATCGGTGAAACCGAGATAGGACATATTTTCGAACCCTTTTACACCACCAAGCAGGAGGGTCAGGGCATCGGTCTGGGATTGTCTACCAGCTTCGGCATTATCGATCGCCACGGCGGCACCCTAACGGCCAATAGCCAGGCCGGTAAAGGGGCCACATTTGAAATCAGATTGCCGATTCACCCTCCCGCTAACGGCCATGCAGAGGGGGCCGCATGACTACGATAAATTCGCCACTCCCCCATCAGCTGGGCATTCGTTGCGATAATTGGCTGGATGTCATGGATGAATTGAATATCGGTGCCTTCATGGCTGACAACCGCCGACGGATCATGGCCATCAACCTGAGTGCCCAGGCCCTGCTGGGGCTGCGTGAACCGGAAGTGATCGAGCGAGACTGCCGCGAGGTGTTCACCGGTGTTCCCTGCACCGTGTCCTGCGTCATCCACCACCCGGATGCGGCCGCCGAGGAGGAACTGGATCTGGAAGTAATGGATGAGAAAAACCAGCGGCACCTGATAACGCGCATGGCCACCCCCATCTATAACACCAACGGGAACCTCGCAGGCTGCATGACCATCCTGCAGGACCACTCGCCGATCACCCAGCTCATTGATCGGCTGCACTACGAGGAACGCAGTCTTAAAATCATTCTGGACAGCCTGGATGTGGGCATTTTCACTGTGAATCGGGGTGGCCTGATCAACTTCTTCAACAGGGCAGCGGAGACCATTTCTGGCTACGACCGACAGCAGGTCCTGGGTGAGCCCTGCGCCATGATCTTCTCCGGTGAGAAATCACCGGATGTCTGTCTGCTCAAGGAATCCATTGCCTCCGGAGAAACACGTGCCAGTCATCATGGAAGCATGACTGACAAGGACGGCGTCACCATTCCCATCCGTGCCAATTACATGGCTCTGAGAAATGAGAAAAATGTTATCGTGGGGGGCTTGGCCACCTTTCACGATCTGACATTGGCTCAGCAGCTGGATCGGGCCATTAGCAACCGCTACACATTCCACGACATGATCGGCAAAGATCCGGCCATGCGCAAAATTTTCGAGATGGTAGCCGTCGTGGCACCCAGCGATGCCACCGTTCTGGTTGAGGGGGCCACAGGCACTGGCAAAGATCTGCTGGCCAAGGTGATCCACTCGACCAGTGCACGCGCCAAGAAACCGCTGGTCAAGGTGAACTGTGCCGCCATTCCGGAAAATTTGCTCGAATCGGAAATTTTTGGATACGTCAAAGGGGCTTTCACCGGTGCGGATCGGGACAAACCGGGGCGTTTTTCGGAGGCTGAGGGGGGCACCATCTTTCTGGATGAAATCGGTGATCTGCCGCTCTCCCTGCAAGCCAAGCTGCTGCGCGTACTTGAAGATCGGGAGTTCTACCCCTTGGGCTCTAGGCACACCCACAAGGTAAACGTGCGCATCATCTCGGCCACCAACCGTACGCTAAAAAAGTTGGTGGATCAGGGCCTGTTTCGCGAGGACCTGTTTTATCGGCTCAACGTCATGCGCATCGAGCTGCCGCCACTGAAAGATCGCCAGGGTGACCTGCCCCTGCTCATCCGTCACATCGCCCGCAGGCTCTGCGCATCACGGGCAACAGCACCACCGGCCATCTCCAAAAACGCCATGCAGATCCTGCTCAACTACAACTATCCGGGCAATGTCCGCGAGTTGGAAAACATGCTGGAGCATGCCATGATCATCTGCCGCCAGGCCATGATCCAACCGGAGCATCTGCCGGATTACATTCGAAATGAAAAGCCCTCCAGCGTCACCACCAAGGCGGCCGCCACGTTAGAGGACCCCTTTGACCGGGAGCGCCGGCGGATTATATCGGTGTTGGAAAAAACAGGCGGCCACCGTCGCAAGGCCGCAGAAGAGTTGGGCATTGAGCGGACCACCTTGTGGCGCAAGATGAAGAGATACGGCATTTAAGCCTAACCGATGCGAACACCCTACTTAGTGTTCGTTCAGAAATTGGCAAATTTGGTTGAGATCAAGGCGTGCGAAAAATTTATCCGCAGGTATATGGTCGATATTCCGAGGAATTAAGTTTGAGAACAACGCCGATATGGGGCAAATTGGCCATTTATGGATGGACAGTTAACAAGCCCGAGGAGCGATGATATACCTTGCGGCAAATCACCGGGAAAAGGGATCTGAATGGTCGGCCGCCGCTATTTACAGTATATTGGCAATCGCTTCCTTCGGCCTGGCGTCTGTGCACGCAAGAATTTGAACCGCTACGGCACACCGGTCGTTAAACCACACGCTACCTTATTGAATGTTTTGGCTCGGGTCATTTTGCAATCTTGGCGGAGCTGGTGTTGGAATTCGAATCTGGATCTGATCAAACTGGAATCGAAGCAAACAGGGATGATGATTGGGCGGAAACAAAAACGAATGCGCATGGTGTAGATGAAAATGACGTGCCCAAACCCGGCGGGCAGAACTGATGAACAGTATCCCATCGGGTAAGGGGTAACAAATTGAACCTATCGAGCGCCATTTAGTAGCTAACGTTCATATTGTTACAAAGACACCGAGGAGTCTCTCCTTTCTGCCATTTCATTGATCAGCTTTTGGCTTTCCAAGTAAATATCTCTCATGGTACGCAATTCATTCCATTCCTTAGCACTAAACATAACCTCGTCCAATTTTTTCCAATGGACCTGGGCTTGGGCATACCCATCTTTTTCGAAGCGGTCATGTATGTTTTTGATTCGATCAGCGTGAAACTTAGCATCTTTTAATGGATCTGACAAAACAACCTCCCTGGGTTAGAATAAATGATACGATTATCAGGCAACAATTTTGCCGTCAGTTTCAATGCACAACCTATTGATCGTTATGCGAATCGCTGAGAAATTCAGGAAGGATGCTGTTTGACGGCATCCTGAGAAGCAGGAATCGACGAATGTGATTTACCAGCCAGAAAGGAATAAGAAGTCGACGCTATGCGAAAGAAACCTAATCGTTGTAAGTGTTTTTATTTTTCTACAGGGCATCTCAAGAACAAGAATAATTGAACATACGTATTCTTCTCGCTTTCCATATTTATTTCTATTTTCTAAAGTCTGCTTTTAGTCCTCAATGTTAATTGGTAATAGCTAAGTTTTCACCATAGCAGAAAAAAAAATTAATGACAAGTTTGACAGCGAGTCCAATATTAATTACCATTCTGTTTCAATACTCTCCAAACTGAGCGTTTCACATTTTTTCGGCTGATCGATGGTGTCCATTTATCTTAATACTCATTGAAAATGCTTCGGCTACTTTTTACTTCTACTGTGATTGAATCTTGAAGAGGTATGCAATGAAAGCGTCTGAGCTATTGGTTAACGCACTCGTCAACGAAGGCGTGACCACCATTTTCGGTGTTCCCGGGGAAGAAAACCTGGACTTTCTGGACGCCTTGTCGCGCAGCCCAATCAAGCTGGTGCTCACCCGTCATGAACAGGCCGCCGGATTCATGGCCGCCACCTATGGGCGCCTGACAGGCAAGGCCGGCGTATGCCTGTCGACATTAGGCCCCGGCGCCACCAATCTGGTGACCGCGGCCGCCTATGCCAACCTGGGGGCCATGCCGATGGTCATGCTGACCGGTCAGAAACCGATCAAAACCAGCAAGCAGGGACAGTTTCAGATTGTCGACGTGATCGATATGATGCAGCCGTTGACCAAGCTCTCCAGACGGATCGACAGCGGGGACCGGATACCATCGTGTGTTCGTGAGGCCTTTCGCAGAGCCCAGGAGGAACGGCCCGGGGCCTCGCATCTGGAACTGCCTGAAGACATTGCCCGTGAAGCCACCCACGTACCGGTAATAGAACCCAGCTTCACCCGTCGGCCGGTGGCCGAGGAGAAGGCCATTTTACGAGCGGTGACCTTGATCGCCAACGCCAAACATCCGCTGCTGCTGATCGGGGCCGGCGCCAACCGCAAGCGGCCCTGTCGCATGCTGCGTCGCTTTGTCGATCGAACCGGCATTCCGTTCGTGACGACACAGATGGGCAAAGGCGTTATCAACGAAGACAGCCGCTATTTTCTGGGCAATGCCGCCCTGTCGGCCGATGATTTCGTTCATCGCGCTTTGGAGGCAGCGGATGTGATCATCAATGTCGGCCACGATGTCGTCGAAAAACCCCCCTTCTTCATGCAGCCCGGTGGTCGGACGGTTATTCATGTCAATTTCACCTCTGCCGAGGTGGATCCGGTCTATTTCCCTCAGGTCGAAGTTGTCGGCGACATTGCCTACAGCATTTGGCGCATGGGTGAAGAGATGCCGGAGGAATTGAACGTTGACGATTCATTTTTCAACACCGTGCGCACCGCGCTGATCGACCATATCCGGCAGCACGCCGACAGCACCGATTTTCCCGTCTCTCCCCGGCGAATGGTGGCCGACATTCGTCAAGTCATGCCGGCCGACGGCATCATCGCCTTGGATAACGGCATGTACAAGATTTGGTTTGCACGCAATTACCCGGCTTATCTGCCCAATACGGTTTTGCTGGATAACGCCCTGGCCTCCATGGGTGCCGGGCTGCCGTCGGCCATGGTGGCCAAGATGATCCATCCGGACAAGCGGGTCATGGCAATTTGTGGCGATGGAGGGTTCATGATGAACTCTCAAGAGTTGAAAACAGCCGTGCAGCTTGGCCTTGATCTGGTTGTTCTGGTCCTGCGCGACAACGCCTATGGAATGATCAAATGGAAACAAAAGGATATGGGGTTTGACGACTTCGGCCTCGACTTCGCCAACCCTGATTTCGTCAAATACGCCGAAACCTATGGCGCAGCCGGCAACCGGGTCGAATCGGCCGAACAGTTGACGGCCGTGGTCGAGCAAGCGTTTACCGCCAAGGGTGTCCAGCTGATCGATGTACCCATAGACTACTCATCCGATGACCATATTCTCAACCATGAAATCAAGGAGCTCAGCGCAAAGCTGTGATTGAAGCATGCTGAATAATACCTACCCCTACTACCTGGCCAACGAAGCCCAGCTACCCAATACCGACCTCGATGTGACCGACAAATACAGCGGAGAGGTCGCCACCCGCGTGGCCATCGCCGACAACCAGGCCATCGATGCAGCCATTGGTGCGGCGGTGAACGCATCCGATGCCATGCGCCGGCTGCCGCCGTATCTGAGACAAAAGGTGCTCAATCACTGTGTGGTGCGCTTTGAGGCAATGCAGGATGAGCTGGCCCTGGCGCTATGTGTCGAAGCGGGAAAACCCATCAAGGACAGCCGGGGAGAAGTAAGCCGCTTGATTGATACCTTTCGTATTGCCGCCGAGGAGGCGGTCCGAATCGAAGGCGACGTTTTGAACCTGGAGATATCCCAGCGAACCCGCGGCTATCGCGGAATGGTCAAGCGCGTACCCATCGGGCCCTGCTCCTTCATCTCGCCGTTTAATTTTCCCCTCAACCTTGCCGCACACAAAATTGCGCCAGCCATTGCCGCAGGTTGCCCGTTTGTGTTGAAGCCAGCCAGTCGCACACCGGTAGGTGCACTGTTGATTGGCAGGGTGTTGGCAGAAACCGAATTGCCACGCGGTGCCTTCTCGATTCTACCGTGTCATCGGGATGGCGCCGACCGGTTCACGACCGACGAGCGGCTGAAATTGCTCAGCTTCACCGGATCACCGGATGTTGGCTGGAAATTGAAATCCAAGGCCGGCAAGAAAAAAGTCATCCTGGAACTGGGGGGCAATGCGCCCTGCATTGTGCACGAGGACGCCGACCTTGAAGATGCTGTCGACCGCCTGATTATTGGTGCTTTTTACCAATCGGGTCAAAGTTGCATCAGCGTCCAGCGCATCCTGGCACACGCGTCGGTCTACGATAGCCTGCGTGAGGCGTTGGTCACCAGAACCAAAGCCCTTAAAATGGGTGACCCGAAAAAAGAAGAAACGTTCATCGGCCCCGTGATTTCCGAAAAAGAGGGCCAACGGCTCAAAAACTGGATCGATAAGGCTGTTGAAGCCGGCGGCAGGCGCCTGTGCGGCGGCGGTCGCGACGGTGCCATGGTCGAAGCCACATTGCTTGAAGATGTGCCCCCGGATCAGCCGGTATGCAAAGCGGAGGCATTCGGTCCCGTGGCCGTACTCTCACGGTTCCAAACCTTCGAAGAAGCCATCCGCCAGGTGAACGACAGTGCGTTTGGTCTGCAGGCCGGTGTATTTACGAAAGATCTCAATTTGGCCATGCAGGCGTGGGATGAAATTGTCGTTGGCGGGGTGGTTGTCAACGATGTGCCCTCGTGGCGTGTGGACAACATGCCATACGGCGGTGTCAAGGACAGCGGTTTGGGTCGCGAGGGCATCCGCTATGCGATCGAAGATATGACAGAAC
>JASFFF010000170.1:0-7784 GCA_050124445.1 Desulfosarcina sp. | reverse complement strand
CGAGAAGGATCAGGAGATCGCCGCCATCATGATCCAGGAGGTGGATCGGCTCAATCGGGTCGTGGGGCAGCTGCTGGACTTTTCGCGTCCCATTCGGCTTCAATTTCAGCAGGTGCCGCTCAAATCGTTTTTTCAGGACGCCCTGGCGCTCGTGGACCGCCAGGGCCGCGAAGCCGGTGTGGCGATGACCCTAAAGATGCCGGACGACAGCCTGACGGCCGCCTTTGACACCGACAAAATGAACCAGGTCATGCTCAACCTTCTGCTCAACGCCTTGGACGCCATGCCGAACGGTGGGGACCTGACCGTACGTGTATCGGATGATGGCGACCACGGTATCCGCGTTCAGATCGTCGACACGGGTCCCGGTATCGACCCCCAGCACCAACCCCATATATTCGAACCTTACTATTCCACGAAAAAGGGTGGTACCGGTCTGGGGTTGGCCATCGTTCACAACATCATCAAGGCCCACCGGGGGGACATCCGGGTTGAAAGCCGCATCGGCGGCGGCACCATGGTCCAACTCGCCCTGCCGGCGGCATCGGAGGGATGATGGACCACCGTTATCGGGTTCTGATCGTGGATGACGACACCGCCCACCGCACCATGCTGCGGACCCTGGTGGGCGATTGGGGCTATGCTATCCAGGAGGCCGATGACGGAGAGACCGCCATTGCCGCCGTTCGGGAGCGGCCCGTGGACCTGGTGCTGATGGATATCCGCATGGTGCGCCTTTCCGGAATAGAGGCCCTGGAACGGATCAAGGTCATCAATCCGGCCATTCCGATCGTGCTGATGACGGCCTACGCATCCGTTGAAATGGCCGTGGATGCACTCAGAAAAGGGGCCTACGACTATCTGACCAAGCCCTTGGACTTCGATAAGCTTCGATTGACGCTCGATCGGGCCCTGGAGCATATTCGACTGCAAGCGGAGAATCGGCAGCTGAAGCGGCAACTGGACGACGCGTTCCGATCCCCGGACATCATCGGCAGCAGCGCGGTCATGGTTCGCCTGATGGAAACCGTGGCCCAGGTGGCCTCCTCCGAGGCCACGGTGATGGTAACCGGCGAATCGGGAACAGGCAAAGAGCTGATTGCTGCGGCCATTCATCGTAACAGTCCCAGGAAGAGCGGCCCCTTCATTACGGTCAATTGTGCCGCGATCACCGAAAGCCTGCTGGAATCGGAGCTTTTCGGTCATGAAAAAGGTGCCTTTACCGGTGCCGAACGCCGCAAGGAGGGACGCTTCGTTCAGGCGGACGGGGGAAGCCTTTTCCTGGACGAGGTGGGCGAGATGCCCGCGACCATGCAGGTCAAGCTGCTGCGCGTGCTTCAGGAGCGGGAGCTGACCCGGGTGGGCGGTGAGCAGGTGATTCCCGTGGATGTGCGGCTGATCGTGGCCACCAACCAGGATTTGAAGCGGATGGTCGATAGCGGTGCCTTCAGGAAAGACCTGTTCTATCGCCTGAATGTGGTCGAACTCACCGCGCCGCCCTTGAGGGACCGGCGGGAAGATATCCCGCTGCTGGCCGCCCATTTTTTAGCCTATTTTGCCCAGAAAAACCGCAAAACCGTGGATCGCTTTTCGCCGCGGGCCATGGATCTGCTGATCCGCCATCCGTGGCCGGGCAATGTCCGCGAGCTGATGAACACCATCGAACGCGCGGTGGTACTGTCCCGCACGGCATGCCTGGACGAGGGGGATTTTGCGGTCCAGGTCCGGCAAGCACCGCCGGTCGATGCCGCCCTTCCAAACCGGTCGGTGGAAAACATGTCTTTAGAGCAAATCGAACATGAAGCCATCGTCAGTATGTTGACTTCGGTGGGTGGCAACAAGAGCGAGGCTGCCCGGCGTCTGGGGATCACCCGTAAAACCCTGCGCGAAAAATTGAAAAAATACCGTCTGACGCCATGATCGGCCCTTCTATCCCGCGTACGCGGGGCTGCAGCCGGAAGCGTGACCGCTCGTCCGCAACGGTTTCCGGACTTGTCGGCGCCCGTGGGCGCGGGCGGCATGCGGGAATCGACCCGCCCTCAAGACCCGGCTGCTGGAAATCGTTTTATCTATTTATTTCAATTGTTTATCAGTCCATGTCAAACCCCTTTCAAAATTAAAGTCACCCCGGTGCCTGCCGATATAGATCCTATCGGATGGAATTGATTTTTAACGAATTTCGTTCCGTTTGACACAAACCGTGCACGGCCGTTTAGACGGGCCGGACAGACGCCCGGACGGTGAAACCCATATCCCGTGGCCAGTTGCCATAGATGGAAATGATGCCGATGTCCAGTGCCGCGACGATTCTCGAACTGGTTAAAAAAAACAAGGCCCTGGAAGACGAAATCAAGCGCTATCGCGACGCCCAGCAAGCGATCAACAACAGCGAAGAGCGTTTTCGCCTGATTTCGGAAACCATCCATTTCGGCGTTTTCGAAATTGACGATACGGGCAGCTGCCTTTACAGCAACACCAGCTACCAACAGATTTTTGGGTTCACTCTGGTGGAAAGCCTGACCCGCGACTGGCGTGAATTGCTGCATGAAGACGACCGTGCGGCGGTGTCTCAACAATGGGAAAAGGCCCTGCAGGAGATGGCGACCTTCACCAGGGACTGCCGCATCATTCGCCCCGACGGGACGCTCAAGTGGGTGCATGTTCACTCCCAACCGGTATTTTCCGATGCCGGTGGGCGCTACACGGGCACCGTGGAAGACATCACCGAGCGCAAGCTGACCGAAGAAGCGTTCAAAAAAGCCAAGGAGGCTGCCGAGAGCGCCAATATGTCCAAGAGCCAGTTTCTGGCCAACATGAGCCATGAGATCCGCACGCCCATGAACGGGGTGATTGGATTTACCGACCTGCTCTTGGATACCGATATCGACGAGGTGCAGACCGATTACATCCAGACCATCAAACGCAGCGGCGTGGCCCTGCTCTCCTTGATCAACGACATCCTGGACTTTTCTAAAATCGAATCCGGGGAGCTCGACTTCGAAGCCATCGTTTTCGATCCGGAGCTGTTGGCTTACGATGTCTGCGACCTGGTCCGGCCGAAAATCGGCAGCCGACCGGTGGAATTGTTGTGCCGGATCGACGATTCCATTCCGGCCATGGTCCTGGGTGACCCCTTGCGCTTTCGCCAGGTGATCACCAACCTGCTGGGCAATGCCCCCAAATTTACCGGATCCGGGGAGATCGAACTATCCATGCGGGTGGCCAAAGAATCGGACGAGGCCGTCAAGCTGCACACCACCATCCGCGATACGGGCATCGGTATTCCCGAAGATAAGCTGACGTTCATTTTCGAGCCGTTTCAGCAGGCCGACGGATCCACTACCCGCAAATACGGGGGAACCGGCCTGGGGCTGTCCATCTGCAAACAGATTTCCAACCTGATGGGCGGGGATGTGTGGGTGGAGAGCCGACAAGGCGCCGGCAGCACCTTCCATTTTACCGCCTGGCTGAAAAAATGCGACGATAAGCAGGCCCATCGCCTGGCGCCGGTATCGCTCAAGGGGCGGCGGGTGCTGGTGGTTGATGACAATATTGCCAATACGAAAATCTTGCAGCAGATGTTGGAGGCTGTCGGGATGCAGGTCGTGAGCGTCCACCGGGGGGCAAAGGTGGTGCCCGCGCTGCAGGCGGCGGCGGATATGGCCCAGCCTTTTGACCTGTGCATCTCGGACATCCTCATGCCGGACAGTGACGGGTTCGCGGTGGCCGCCCAGATCCGCTCATCCGGGGCCCCTTTGTCGCAGATGCCCTTGATCGCGCTTTCCAGTTCTTTGGAGCGCCATGCCAAGCGTTGCGAACAGGCCGGTTTCAATGGCTTTTTGAGCAAACCGGCCCGACGTGAGAAATTGCTGCAGATGATGGGGCGGGTGTTGCGTGACCAGGAGCCGGATGCCGCCAACCATGCTGAGGGCCAAGGCAAGATCCACACCCAGTACTCGGTCAGGGAAGACCTCAAGCATTCGGTACGGATCCTTTTGGCTGAGGACAACCTGGTCAACCAGAAACTGGCCAAACTCATGCTGGGAAAAGCGGGTTATCATGTCGAGGTGGCCAGCAACGGGGCAGAGGCGGTCCAGATTTACACGGCCGCGCCGGAGGCCTTCGATCTGATATTTATGGATATACAGATGCCCGAGATGGACGGCAAGGCGGCCACACAGGCCATTCGACAAAAAGGGCATGACCAGGTGCCCATCATCGCCATGACCGCCCATGCGATGAAGGGTGATCGGGAGATGTGCCTGGCAGCGGGGATGAACGACTACCTCACCAAGCCGATCAAGCGTGAGGCGGTATTTGCGATTATCGAAAAAAATATCCTCAATAGGGGGGCCGCATGAACCTCAAAGCATTGGCTGAAAAAATTGGATTGGAAGAAGACGAGTACCGGGAACTGGCCGAGCTGTTTCTCGAAACGGGCAGGGTGGATTTCGAGCAAATGGAGACCGCCTTGGATGCTGCCGATGCCGACGAGGTGTCCCGCCGGGCCCATACCCTCAGAGGTGCTTCCGGTAACCTGGGTATCATGGCCGTGCACGAAGTGGCCAAGCGGATCGAAATGGCTGCCATCGACAATCGTCTGGATGACGCGGCCGCTGATGCTAAGGCGCTCAAGGGGCTGTTAGATAAAGTGGCCCTTGCCGTCGGCCGCTGAACCTCAGCCTGAGCGCCCCCACGGCCAACCCAAGGGGGTGCTGTTTACGTGGTTGTGGCAACCCTACCGCCCATCTACAAGACACCCCCATCATGCCATCATGCAACATGCCTCGGTTGATGGCCGTAGCAGCGGTTTTATGCGCCCAGGCACATCACTCCGCAGGCGCCCGGCGTCAGGGCCTCCCGCGCCTGTCCCTTTTTTATTAAACCTGCTATATTTAACTGATGCGCTCAACCGGCACCCCTGCATGGCACCCGCTGTTCCAACGGATTGTTGCCGCTCTGAAGGACGGCGGACGAATCACGGCATCGGTGCGCGACTACATCGCTTCCAGCCTTTTTGCCCCCGACCCGCAGCGGCTCAACGGTTTTTTGAGCAACGACACGGGCAGTGAACGGGACAGCCTGCTGGACCTGATCTTCTATCCGGATATGGGGATTCAGCTGGAGCTGGAACCCATGCTGGCATCCCTCAAGTGCTCGCCGGCCGATGAGGCGGCCCTTCTCGATGGCTTGCTAAACCGGGCCATCGACGCCATGGTGCGCCTGCCCGACGGCCAACCGCTGGTGCGCATTCGATTACCCGACTTTATCAAGGCGCAGTTTTTGGATCGGTTGAACATCGCCTGGCAGATGGACCCTCAGGTGGCAGCAGCGCTTGAAGCCAACGTGTCGGCCGATTCACAGCTGCAGATAAAGGTCCGGCTGAGAAATGCGGCCCTGCCACCCACCGCGAATAGGGACCGATTTTTAAGCCGCCTTTTTGAACGCATGCCCAACGAATCACCCGACTACCTGGATTGTCTGGAACTGGTGTTGCCGCTGCTGGCATCGGCCAAGGCGGATGCCAATGTCTACGATCTGCTGGTCGAACGCAAACGCAATCTTTACCGCAGCCTCATGCAGGCCAGGCGCTTCGAGGGCCTTTTGGCGCGATCAAACATGGAGACGCTGATGCTTCAAGGCATCCGGCCACCCCAGGTCGCTGCGTCAATTCTGCGACAGGAGATGCGCTTGATCGATTCGATTTGTCTGGGAGCCTATGGCAAGACCGAAACCATCGCACCGCCTATCGAGGGCCCGACGCAACACATATCTGACCTGCGGACACCCGAAGCGGTTGTCAAATCATTGCTTGGCTAAGGCGCCGACTGTATTTACAAATTGTCGCAAATGCGGTACTCAGGGCTGCGCCATCCGGACTACCGCTGGGTGCCGAATCGACAACCGAAACACGAGGAAACCAATGCTCACCCTTAAACCAACACCACCGAATCGGATCGCCACGCTGACGGCCATAATCGCTTTGGCGCTGGTGGGCGCCATGGGACTGTTGACAACGGTTTCAGCCGATGACAGCGACACCGTCGACGCGATCATCGACGGCGTTGAAGCGCGCTACAATGTCGTCGGATTTACAGCAGATTTCGATCAGGAATCCATCCTCAAGGCCATGGCGGTGACCGACACGGCATCCGGGAAGATGATGGTTCGCCAACCGGGAAAAATGCGCTGGGAATATCTGGTACCCGATCCCCAGACCATCATTACCGACGGCAACGACCTGTGGATCCATCGTCCACAGGAAAATCAGGTGCTGGTGGGCAAGGCGCCGGCGCTTTTCGGCGAAGGCAAGGGCGCCGGGTTTCTGTCCAATATCAAAACAGTTCGCCAAAGCTTCCAAATTACTCTGGAAACGGCCGAGGATCCCGCGCAGTATCGCCTCAAGCTGGTGCCCAACAAATCCACGGCGGATCTGATGGCCGTGCAACTGGACATTATCCGGCAGACGTTCGATCTGGTCAGTATCACCACCGTCAACGTTTACGGCGACGAAACCCGCATCGTATTGAAAAATATCAATTTCAACAATCCGCCTCCGGAAGCGCTGTTTCGTTTCGACGTACCGCAAGGGGCGGACGTGCTGCAAATGAACCCGTAAAGATACAGAAATGACCAAATCTGCCAGGTCGCTGGCGATGTTAAGAGGAACCGATCATGCGCGATGCCATCAAAAAGCTGCTCAAGGAAAGAAACGCCATCCTGCTGGCCCACAACTACCAGCCGCCTGAAATTCAGGACCTGGCCGACATGTGCGGCGATTCGCTGGAACTGAGCATTCGGGCCGGTGAGACCGATGCGGCGGTGATCGTTTTTTGCGGGGTGCATTTCATGGCCGAAACCGCCTCGATCATCTCTCCGGACAAAATCGTCCTGCTGCCGCGCCGTGACGCGGGCTGCCCGATGGCGGACATGATCGATGCCGACTCGCTGGCGGCCAAGAAAGCCAGCCTGCCGGAGATGCCTGTGGTCACCTATGTGAACTCGACGGCTGAGGTCAAGGCCTTGTCGACCATTTGCTGCACCTCGGCCAACGTGGTCAAGGTGGTCAACAGCCTGCCGGAAAAGGAGATGCTGTTGGCACCGGACCGCAACCTGGCCATGTACG
This sequence comes from Desulfosarcina sp., assembly GCA_050124445.1. Classification (GTDB taxonomy): domain Bacteria; phylum Desulfobacterota; class Desulfobacteria; order Desulfobacterales; family Desulfosarcinaceae; genus Desulfosarcina. Next base: position 658 of record JASFFF010000170.1, on the reverse strand, counting down.
CGGCCTCTAAAACCGACAAAAAGATCCATGTGTGGGACGGCTACTGCCCGATTCACGAATGGTTGACGGCCGCCGATGCCCGGCAGGCCAAGGCCCAACATCCCGGGGCCGTATTCATGGCCCATCCGGAATGCCGGCCGGACGTGCTGGCCCTGGCGGATGTGATCGAAAGCACCTCTGGCATGCTGCGCTACGCGCGTGGGTCAGACCGGCAGTCATTTATCGTCGCTACCGAGACCGGCCTGCTGCACCCCATCCGCAAGCAGAATCCGGACAAAACCTTCTATCCGGCCTCGGAAAAGATGGTCTGCCGCGACATGAAGCGGATCGGCCTGGCGGACGTGGCCGCCTGCCTGGAAAACATGTCCGGAGAGGTGAAGGTGCCCGAGGAGGTTCGCATCCCGGCGCTGGCGGCGGTGACAGGGATGCTCGATCTGGCGAGATAGATCGCCATGGTACCGCTTTCAGGGGCGACCGGTCGGTCGCCCTCCGCTGCCATCGATTTCCAACTTGTCTTTATCCAAATCCCGGCATCTTGAACTTCAGGGTCACCTCACCGGTGTCCTTGTCGATGGACAACATGCGTTCGTCGTCGGCAGCAGGTTTGATTTTCTGCCCGGTGGCCATTTCTATGAGCCCTCCGATGAACTGCATGCCC
>JASFFF010000169.1:0-7852 GCA_050124445.1 Desulfosarcina sp. | reverse complement strand
GCTTTGCCGGCATCACCGGAAAACAGAAGCTGTATGATCGTGTCATGACCCTGCTGGATATCGTTAAGCTGCCCCGGGACTTCTACTACCGCAAGCCGCGCCAGCTGTCCGGCGGACAGAAGCAGCGCATCGGTATCGCCCGGGCCTTTGCCGGCAATCCCAGCATGGTCATCGCCGACGAACCGGTCTCCGCCTTGGACGTCTCGGTGGCCGCGGCGGTGACCGAACTGCTCATGGAAATTCAACGCGACCAGAAGACCACGTTGTTGTTCATCAGCCACGACCTGAGCGTGGTGCGCTATCTGTCGGACCGTATCGTGGTGATGTATTTGGGACACATTCTTGAACGCGGATCCACGGAACGGGTGTTTGCACCGCCCTACCACCCCTACACCGAGGCGCTGCTGTCGGCGGTGCCCATTGCCGATCCGGAAGTCAAGAAGCGTGAGATCGTGCTGGAAGGCAACCTGCCCAGCGCCATGAACCCGCCCAAAGGGTGCCCCTTTTGCACGCGCTGCCACCGGCGGATCGGTGAGATCTGTGATAACGAACCCCCGCCGGAGCGAACGGTCGTAGGGCGGCACGTCATCAAGTGTCACATATCCATTGAAGAGCTGAGCAAAATTCCGCCGGTCATCACGCTGCCCGATGAGTCGGAGCGGCTGCACAAAAGACAGGCCTTGGATAAAGCCTGATGCATCGATCGGTACAGGGTTGTCAGGGCGGATGGCTGCCGTCGGACAGCTATCCGCCGACCTGACAGGCAGGGGAGGGCGATTGGGCAGTCGCGGCTCATTTACACATTTGCAACTAAAATAACCGCCAGCGGTGTCAATGCGTGCTCTGACGGAGCCCATTGGCCGATGATGACCCATCCGGGTCGGTCAAGGCCAGGCGACCGTTGCCGGCCCACCCGCCGGCAGTCATCCTGCCCGGATCGAAGCTGTCTTCAAAGGCATACACATCACTCCTTAGAAAATAATCCACATACGAGACCGGCGCGTCAGCCGTGTAGATCAGCTGTTTCATGCAAAATGCCGGTGCCGCCGCAGCGGTTTTCAGCACGCCGGCGATGGCCTTCTCCAGGCTCACCGCCTCCAAGCGCTGCCATACCCGGCTGATTGGCAGGCGGAGTTTGTCGATCAAAAGGGCGTGCACCGAATTGGCTTCCAGGTCCTCCTCCAGGATAGCGGCGCACCAATCTTTGCGCAAAAAGCGGTTCTCATAACAGACCGGCTGATTGTCTAAAAAATGGACCCGACGGAGGCACACCGCCTGCCGTCCCGGCAATTTATCCATGAGCGTTGCCGGTAAATCGACGATCGTTGATCGCAGCAGCTGGGTTCGGGTCTGCACCCCCAAGCGCTTGGCGTTTTCTGAAAAGGCGTGAATATGAAAATAGGCCCAGATGATCTGCCGCTGCCTGACGTAGGTGCCTTTTCCGGGAATGCGTTCAACCAGACCGTCGCGCAGCAATTCATTCAGGGCTTTACGCGCCGTCATACGGCTGACCCGATAGCGGCGGGCCAGTTCGTTCTCCGACGGCACCCGGTGGTCGATGTCGCCGTCAACAATCAAACGGCTTAAATGGTGTTTAATGGTTTGGTATTTGGGGCTGGTTGGGGCCATTTTGCGATAAGCGTCATGCAAAACGCGCTGCTTCCGTAATTGGTCTGTCGCCAGAAACACGCGTGTAATAATTGGTCTTGACTTTAACCGGGCGCCTACATAATAGATTCGAGCTGTATATACAGGATAAGCGGTCCGTCATCAACAACAAGCTTGGGGCGGCTCAGAACGGATAACCCATTCCATGCACGATCACATGCCAACGCCGGGATTCGGAGATCTGCTGCAGGTCAATTTGGACGATGGCAGCTGGACACGCCATCCGATTTCCAGCCGGGATGTCAACCGCTGGCTGGGTGGTCGGGGGTTCAATGTCAGCTATCTCTTCAACCATCTGCCGACATGCATCGATCCAATGGGGCCGGCCAACCGGCTGGTTTTCTCCTGCGGGCTGCTGACCGGTACCCGGGCGCCGACAGCTGCGCGGCTGCACATCAATGCCTTGTCGCCGTTGACCGGTCTGATCGGAAGTTCCAACATCGGCGGGTACGCGGGCGCCTGGCTGCGTTCTACCGGCATCATGAGCCTGGTGATAACGGGCCGTTCATCGAGGCCGGTTTACCTGCACCTCTCCGACGAAGGTGTTCAAATCAGAAATGCCGCCCCTTATTGGGGTCTGGACACCGTTGAGACCCAGGTGCGCATGGCCGGCGATCTGGGTCATACCAAGAGCCAGATCCTCTCCATCGGCACCGCCGGCGAGTCCGGTGCCCGCTTTGCCTGCATTGTATCCGGAAGGGACCATGCCGCCGGCCGGACCGGTCTCGGCGCAGTCATGGGGGCCAAGCACCTCAAGGCGGTGGTCATTGACAAAGGAACCTGCAAGCCATTTGACAGTCGACGTGCGTTCATCGCTGACGCAGTGGCAGGGTTTATCCAACGCATCAAGGCCTCCCCGGATTATGACATTTTCTCCCGATATGGCGGCGCCGGCTATCTCAAGTGGGCCGACGACATGGGCATCATGGGCACGTGCAACTACCGTCATAATCGTTTTGAGATGATCAACCGGTTGGATGGCCGCAAACTGATCAGAGACAAAGTGCGTTCAAGCGGCTGTTACCGCTGCCCGGTACAGTGCAAGGCGGACCTTAAAAGCAAAACTGGGGCTAGCAATGGCCCAACGGCCACCCGCCCGGAATTCGAGCCCATGATCAATTTGGGCCCCAAGTGTGGGTTGGACGACCTGCAGTCCGTGGTTTATTTAGACAATCTATGTACGCGCGTGGGACTGGATTCCACTTCAGCCGCCACAGCCATTGCCTTCGCCATGGATCTTTACGAACGCGGCATCTTAGATGAGATTGATAGTGATGGACTGCGCCTGAAATGGGGTGATGCTGCCATCATGGAGCGCTTGATTCGCCAGATGGCTGCCGGAAAGGGGTTGGGGGGAACGCTGGCCCAGGGAGTAAAGCGGGCCGCTGAAACCATCGGCAAGGGCGCTCAGCGATACGCTGCCCATGTCAAAGGGTTGGAGCTGACCGCCTATCATCCGGCATCCATTTTGGGCAGCGCGCTGGGATACGCCGTCTCCAGCCGGGGCGGCGACTACAACAATGTTTATTCTTCATTGGAGCATCGCTGGTCTGCAAAGCGCAGCACCGAAGCCTTCGGGACACCCGAAGCGGTGGATATGAAACGGCCGTCCGGCAAGGGCAGGCTGATGCACCGGGCCGCGGTGGTCAATATCGTTGTGGACAGCCTGGGCCTGTGCAAGGTGCCCACGCTTTCGCTGCTGGGCACCTACGACCTGAAAACCGAAGCGCAACTCACCTCGACGGTGACCGGCCTCGAACTTAGCGCCGATGACCTGTTTCATATCGGGCAACGGGTGGCCACCATGGAGCGCCTGTTCAATCTCAAACATGCGCCGGACATGGAGGCAGATGGTCTTCCGGATATGTTTTTTCGCCAAGGCGACCGCGTCCTGACACCGGCCATTTTGCAGCAGATGCTGCAGGAATTCTACGCCGCCATGGGCTGGGATACAACCGGACGACCGTTGCGGCAAACGCTCACCGCACTTGGTATCGACCACTAAGCGGCCGCATCTTCACCTGGGTAAGCCAAGGCCACATGGTAACCAAAACAAAAGGACATTTGCGCATGAATCTGGAATCCACTCTCTTTTCGCCCACCCTGACCTTTCTGTCCCCGGACGATAAACAGACGCTCTATCACGCCGCCCTGCAGGTGCTGGAACACACGGGTATGCAACTGCAGCACGAAGCGGCCGTCAAGCGTCTCAAGGCCGCCGGCTGCCGCCAGGATAATGACGGGTTGGTCACCATTCCTGCCGCCCTGGTGGAAAAGGCGGTCGACAGCGCACCCGCCAACATCCCCATGTTCGACCGCGAGGGGCTGCCGGTTATGGATTTGGGGGGCCGCCGGGCTTATTTCGGCACCGGTTCCGATCTGATGTACCACGTGGACGGCAAGACCCTCGAGCGCACGCACACCCGCTTGACCCACATCCAACGCGCGGCACGGGTGTGCGATGCCTTGACCAACATCGATTTCATCATGTCCTTCGCCCATCCCCACGACGTCGATGCTCACCGGGCTTATGTGGAGAGCTTTGCCGCCATGGCGCTAAATTCGGTTAAGCCCATCGTCAACACGGCCGACAGCCGCGACGATCTGTCGGTCATGTGGGAAATTGCCAAAGTTCTCAGGGGCGGAGAGACACAGCTGCGTGAAAAACCGTATTGGGTGCAATATGCCGAACCGATTAGTCCGCTCAAGCATCCGTTTAAAAGCATCGACAAGCTGCTCTTTTGTGCCCAGACGGGCATGCCGGTGATCTACTCCCCGGCGCCCATTGCCGGCTCCACCGCACCGATGACCGTTGCCGGGCATGTGGTGCAGGGGCTGGCGGAGAGCTTTTTCGGCCTCGTGGTGCACCAGTTGACCGCACCGGGTGCTCCTTTTCTCATGGGCATGGGCGCGGCTGTGCTGGACATGGCTACCAGTCAGTGCTCCTATAATGCGCCTGAGTACTTGATGGCCTACATGGCCATGGTCGAGATGAGCCACTACGTCGATATTCCCAACTGGGGCTACGCCGGCACCAGCGATGCCCAGATTCCCGACGGGCAGGCCACCTATGAGGCGGGGCTGCTCACCTATCTCTCCACCGCCGCCGGTTCCAATCTCAATCACGACGTGGGCTATCTGGATTTTGGCCTGACCGGCAGTTTGGAGATGATCGTGATTTTGGACGAAATCATCGACCAGATCCGCAGGATCCAGCGGGGCATCGAAATAGACGAAGATCAACTGGCCGTGGAGGTCATCGGCCAAGGCGGTCGGCAAGGACAATTTCTGACCCACCCGCACACCCTCAAGCACCTGCGATCCACCCAGTGGCGCCCGCAACTCATCTGTCGACGCGGCTTCGAACGCTGGGACCAAGAGGGACGAACCACGCTTATGGACCGCGCCCACGAGCGGTTGCAGCAGATACTGCATACCCACACGCCGGCACCCATTGATAGTGATCAGGCGGCTGCCATTGCGTCCCTGGTCGAGGACTATAGATAGCGAGCATCCATAAATGGCCAATTTGCCCGATATCTGGATGCACCCCGATAGGGATGATAGGATTTCAACCCCCGTGTTTCTAACAGGAGGCGAACGGTGATTCAAACTTCGAGAACGGTCCGACGCAGCGTCGACATGCGCGTATTGACCGATGATCAAATCTGGGAAATCCGACAGGCTGCCTTCGAAGTGATTGAAAAATCAGGTTTCAACTGTCTGCATGAAGGCGCCCGGAACATGTTGGCCTCCGCCGGTGCCGTCGTCCGCAATGAACGGGTCAAAATTCCTCGCTACATCGTCGAAGGCTGCCTGGCAACGGTTCCCAAAGGGTGGACCATGTATGACCGAGCCGGTCGCCGGGCCATGGAGGTGGAGGGCCGCAAGAGCCATTACAGCACCTCTACGGCCAGCCCCAACACCAAGGATGCACGTACCGGTGAATATCACGAAACCCGTGTGATGGATATCGCCAGGGGAGCCAAGGTGGCCGACGCCCTGCCGCATATCGATTTTGTCATGCCCATGGGATCTTCTCAGGACGTCGACGGCAATATTGCCGATCTGTACGAATTTGAAGCCGTGATCGCCAATACCACCAAGCCCATGGTGTTCATCGGTTATACCCCCACGGGTTGCGAATACGTTTTCGAAATGGCGGCCATTGTCGCCGGTGGCATGCAGCGCCTGCGTGAGCGGCCCTTTGTCATGCTTTACCCCGAAGCGATATCCCCTTTCGTGTTCCCCAAGGAGGTGGTCGAGCGCATCTTCATTGCCGCTGACCGCAGCCTGCCCCAGGTGCCCGGCGCCACGGCCCAACCGGGAGCCACCGCGCCCATGACCTTGGCCGGCGCCATTGTCCAGGTGACCGCCGAGTCATTGATTCATATTGTCCTGGCCCAGTTGCGCCAGCCCGGATGTCCCGTTTCCATGAGCGGCAACGTGGGTATTCTGGACATGACCACGGCCCTGATGGCTTTTGGCGCACCCGAAGGCAGCCTGGGCCTGGCAGCCCAGGCACAGGTGGCCCAGTCGTTCGGGTTGCCCACCTGGGGCTTGGCCGGTGCAACCGACGCCAAACGGCTGGATGCCCAGGCCGGCATCGAAAGCACATTCAGTATCTTCAGCCAGGCCTTGGCCGGCCTCAACCTGATCCACGACGTGGGGTACATGGCCAGCGGCATGGCCTGTTCTTGCGAACAGCTGGTTATGGGCAACGAGATTATCGGCATGACCAAGCGTTTTGTGGAAGGCATCACCGTAACCGCCGACACCTTGGCCCGCGACGTCATCGATGCCGTGGGGCCGGGAGGCAATTTTCTGGCCCAGCGTCACACCGTCGACCATTTGAGAAAAGAGCTGTGGCAGGCACGGTTGCTCAACCGGCAGCCCATCGCCTCCTGGCAGGATGCCGGCGAGCCCACCATGGAGCAGCGGATCCGTGAGGAGGTACGGCGCATATTGGACGACCATCAGGTTGAACCCCTGGACGGCAACATTCTCGACGAAGTCCAACGACTCAAAAGGGACGGTGAGAAGGAGATTTTGAAACGGCTTGAGAAAGGGTAAGCCGGTATGGCCAAGATGCGCACCACCCAAGCATCAGATCCATCGATTTTGAAAAAAGTAATGGAAGGGGAAGCATGATATCAACCCATGAAAAGCGAACGGTCAGCGCGAAATATGCCCGCATGGGCCATCAGGAGTGCGACCGTATTCATATTGCCACACTCGAAATTCTGGAACGCACCGGAGTGGATGTTCACGACGAAAAGGCGCGCCAGATATTGGTGGCCGGCGGAGCCAATGCCGATGGCATGCGGATCCGCATGCCCGAACACATGATCAGCCGTGCGCTGGCATCGGCACCGCGCCGGCTGAATCTTTACAATCGCAACAAAAAGCCGGCCGTGCGCGCCTGGGGTCACCATACCTATTATGGGGGCGGCTCGGATTGTTTGACCGTGCTGGATCACCACACCGGTGAGCGCCGGGAGCCGACCCTCGACGATGTCGTGGCCGCTGTAAAGGTTATGGATTATTTGCCGGAGATCGATTTTGTCATGTCCCTGTTCCTGCCCACGGATGTGGACCCGCGCATCTACGATCGCTACCAGATGGAGGCAATGCTCAACCACACGACCAAGCCCATCGTCTTTGTCTCACCGGATTTCGAGGGTTGTATGGCCGCCGTAGAGATGTGCGAAGCCGTGGCCGGTGGTATCGAGGCCTTCCGGCGTCATCCCTTTGCCACCTGTTACATCAATGTGACCTCGGGCTTGGTGGCCAATGCAGAGGCACTGCAAAAATGCATCTACCTGGCGCAAAAGGGGCTTCCCCAGCTGTGGATTCCACTCAATGCCGGCGGCGTCAATTCACCGGCCACCATTGCCGGTTGCATGGCCTCCATGAATGCCGGTATTTTGTTGGGAGTGGTACTTTCCCAGCTGGTTCACCAGGGGGCGCCCATCGCCGTGCCGGGCTGGAACGGCGGACCCTACAACCTGAAAACCATGGTTGGCAACTACGTGCTGGCCGACGAACAGGGGGTGCCCACCAGCATGGGAAAATACTACGACCTGCCGGTTTTCGGCTTGGGCGGTTCGACCGATGCCAAGGTGTTGGATCACCAGGCCGGAATGGAGTGCACCGTCAGCCTGATGACCGCCCTGCTGCATGG
>JASFFF010000168.1:0-7880 GCA_050124445.1 Desulfosarcina sp. | reverse complement strand
CGCCGAAAAGGGTCTTTTGGGTCATACGGCCATTCGTTGCGGGTACGAACCGGTCCGGTTTGGACGAACGGTTTTCAGGCGTTGTTTGAGATTGATTTGTATCAGATATTATCGATTTTTGCCACCGTGTGTGCAGCGCTGGCGTCATCAAGGCTTGAATTGTGCCTGTTGGCAGCCTATGTTACCAAACGGTTGTTTCTATGATGCTGCCTCCCTGATATAAAGGATGCCATGCCTGCCGAACGCCCGTCTCCCAAACGACGCCTCCTGCTAATTCTAGCCACCCTCCTGGCGTTGTTTCTGGCTGCTCTGGATACCCTAATTATGAGTGCGGTCATGCCGACCATCGTGGCAGATCTTGGCGGACTGCACCTTTACAGCTGGGTCTTTTCTACCTACCTGCTCAGTCGGGCCGTGGCCTTGCCGGTATTCGGCAAGCTGGCAGACCTCTTTCCCAATCGAACGCTCTACCTGATTTCGATTCTCATTTTTTTAGTGGGGTCCATCCTGGCAGGCATGGCCCGCAGCATGACTTCCCTGACGCTCTTCCGGGCCATTCAAGGCATCGGTGCCGGTGGCAGTTTTGCCCTGGTTTATATTGTCCTTGCGGATATCTCCGAGCCCCAAAACCGGGGACGCATGATGTCTTATGCCAGCTTCGTGTGGGGATTGGCCAGCGTGCTGGGGCCGTCTTTGGGGGGCTTTATTGTCAGTTGGGTCTCTTGGCGCTGGATTTTTTACATCAACGTGCCCATTGGCCTGCTCTCGCTGGTCGGTATCTGGTTTTTCCTGACCGAGACACGCGACAAGCGCCAAACCATCGAAATCGACTATGCGGGCATTTTCACCCTAGTGGTGGCCATCCTTTCCTTTCTAACCGCCTTTTTGTTGGGTGGGCGGGACTATGCCTGGCTATCGCCGCCGATCCTGGGATTGTTCGCCCTTTTCGTCCTCTCTTCGGCGGGATTTTACGTTGCCGAAACGCGCAGCCGAGAACCCATCTTTTGTTTTGAATTTTTCCGGCGGCCCGGTTTTTCCGCCGGCAACGGCCTGGTATTTTTCAGCAGTGTGGCCATCTTTTCCTTGTCTGCGTTTAGCCCGCTGTTCATCCAGGGTGCTTTGGGCCAGTCCCCGCTGCAGCTGGGGATGATCATGATGGCACTCAGTTTCGGATGGTCAGCCGGTGCTCTTTTTTGCGGGCGGAAGTCCAATAAGTGGGGTGAGAAACCGTTTTCCCTGGTCGGCGGCGGTATTATGGTTGCCGGATGCGCCATGGCCGTGCGGTTCTCGGCAGATACCAGCCTATGGACCTGCGCCCTGGCCATCGGTTTGGCCGGCGTGGGCATGGGCTTCACCTCCATTGCCACGCTGCTGGTGGTCCAAAACAGCGTCCTGCAAAAGGATCTGGGCGTGGCCACTTCTTCGCACCAATTTACCCGCACGCTCGGGGGTACGGTGGGCATCGGTATATGCGGCAGTCTGGTCACCGCCCGGTTTGCCCGGGTGGCGGATGACCTGAATACGTCGGCATTGGGTGGCAGCATACCCCCTGCCGTCATGGTTCAGATTCAGCAGAATTTCGAAAATTTTTTCCGACCGGACGTTCAGCAGCAGCTGCCGTCGGATGCCCAACACCTCTTGAATCAAGCCATCGGCAACTGTGTCGTGGATGTTTTTTGGCTCTCTCTGGTCGCTGCGATGATCTGCCTGGTATTTGGATGGCTGCTTCCGATGAAAAGTGCCGATTGAGATCCTCACCGATGGATGCGTCGTTTTATTTGCCAACCGACAGATGGTTGGTTTTTTGCATTGCAACTCACGATTCTTTACAAAGTGCGATCGATTGGCTTAATATTGTCTCTATCAGCCATTAGAAGTTATCTCAAAATTCGTGGTCCCGGGCAAGGTGGGCGAATATGAGTTGGGGTATGTGCATGCCCATACCCAAAAAGTGATTGGGCGCGCCATCTTTGAAAAAGCTTGACACCTATATGTTGAGCCTGTATTTTTCGCTAAATTTTTGATTTTGAGGAATGGACACCATGTTTCGCTTTATCATCGGCAGATTTTTTTACTTTTATTGCTTTCTTAGCAAGGGTCTGCCCGGCGCGCGCTGACTGTCCTGAGAACACCAACAGACGAAACAAGCCGTGGGCAGACCGACAACCCCCACGGCTTTTCAATTTCAAGGCCGTGGAGAAAATCTTCCCGGCCCTTTTTTATGACAGTTATGGACCACCCGCATGGCGAGTGGAATGAATTTGCGGCCAAAGACAGGCAATGCAAAAGCTTATTCATGTGATAATGGTTGTGGTGGGTTCCCGTTGCACGGTACCCTGGTTGAAAATAACCCATCAGACGTACCTTGGAGAACGGCCAAGAAAGAGACGGCAGCCACCATGGTAGACAGTAAAAGCAGACCCGATTGTCCCCTGGCCACCGACATCTGCGATATCCGTGAGCAGATTGACAACATTGATGACACCATTCTTGAGCTGGTGAATCGGCGCCTCAATTTAGCCAAACGCATCGGGGAACTGAAAAAGGACAGTGGCAACCGGGTGGTGGACAGTACCCGGGAGAGCGAAATACTCAGACGCCTGACGGCGCTGAACAAGGGGCCGCTCAACCCCACCGTCCTGCACCACATTTTCATCGATATCATTGCCGCCGCCCGTGCCATACAGGCTTCCCAGCGAGTGGCCTATCTTGGCCCCGAGGCCACGTTTACCCATCTGGCGGCCACGAGTCATTTCGGCTACTCGGTCACCTATGTGCCACAGCCCAGCATCCGGGAAATATTCAGCGAAGTGGAAAAGGGGGCCTGCGATTACGGCGTGGTCCCGGTGGAGAACTCCGTCGAAGGCTCGGTGCGTCACACGCTGGATCTCTTTTTTGAATCGGACCTGGGCATCTGCGCCGAGCGCTATCAGCAGGTTTCTTACGATTTGCTGGCACAGGAAATCAGCCTTGGTGGCATAAATACGGTCTATGCGCATTCCCAGGCACTCAATCAGTGCCGCAGTTGGCTGCTTCAATACCTTCCTGAGGCAGAACTAAATGAGTGCAGTTCCAGCGCCTTTGCCGTCGAAAAGGCCGTTGATCAAAAGGGCGTGGCCGCCATCGCCGGTGGCGGCGCCGCAGCTATTTTCGGCCTGGAGGCAGCGGCGTCAAAAATTGAGGATTTCTCACGGCCACCGACCCGTTTTCTGATAATCGGTAAGGAGAAGGCGCGTCCATCGGGAAGGGACAAGACCTCGCTGATGTTCGCTCTCGCCCACGTGCCCGGTGCGCTGGCCGGTGCCCTGGCTCCCATTACCGATGCTGGCATCAACCTGGTTAAAATCGAATCCCGGCCCACCCGACACGAGAGCTGGAGCCATTTCTTTTTCATCGACCTGGAGGGTCATTTGGAAGACGGAAACATTCAACGGGCCATTGCAAACATTCAGCCACATACCCTGTATCTGAAAAACCTGGGATCCTATCCCCTGGTTGGCGTAGGGGTCTGAAGCAATGGTCGACACTGCCGCCAGTCGGACAATCGATGCCCACACGCGGTTGTATGCGGTCATAGGCGATCCGGTAAGACACAGCCTCGGCCCGGCGATGCACAACGCCGCTTTCTCTCAGAAAGGCTACAATGGGGTATACATCGCTTTTCAGGTCAGTGATTTGCCGAATGCCATAGCCGGTATACGGGCCTTGGGCATCCATGGCTGCAGTGTGACGATTCCCCACAAAGTGGCGGTGATGGCCTTGCTGGACGAGCTAGCGCCCATGGCGAAGCGGATTGGGGCCGTCAACACCATCGTCAACCAAAATGGCCGACTGGTGGGTTTCAATTCAGACAGCCCCGGGGCAATGGCTGCCCTGCTTGAGAAAACCCCGGTGGCTCACAGACAGGTAGCCGTGATCGGCGCCGGAGGTGCGGCCCGAGCCCTGGCGCACGGCATCCTCGCCCATGGCGGGCACCTGACCATCGTCAACCGCAGCCCGGCCAGCGGTCAGCGATTGGCCCGGGAGCTGAATTGTGGTTTCTGCCCCTTGAACGATTTTTCAGGCGGCGGTTGCGATATCCTGGTCAACACGACCTCGGTGGGCATGGCCCCTGACAGTGAGCGAATGCCCGTGGGTCATGCCTGCCTGCGACCAGGCATGACCGTTATGGATATCGTCTACAATCCCTTGGAAACCAAACTGCTGGCAGCAGCGCGAGATGCCGGGTGTACGGTGGTGGATGGTGTGGCCATGTTCGTTCACCAGGGCGCCCATCAGTTCGAACGTTGGACCGGGCTGAAAGCACCGGTTCAACTGATGGAAAAAACCGTCTTGAATGCCCTGAGAAAGAAAGCTGAAAAAGGAGTCGATCGTCATGCGTGAAATAAAACCCCACCGCATCGGCCGGTGTCGGGTCAGTGTCCCAGGATCCAAAAGCTACACGCACCGAACGCTGATTGCGGCGGCACTTTCCGATGGGTCCTGTGTGGTGCACAACCCCTTGCGCAGCCAGGATACGCTGCTGACGTTAGACGCATTGAAGAAGATGGGTGCTGGCGTCGTCGATCGAGAAGACCAGATCGACATTCGCGGCGTGAGTGGTCGTTTGAGGCCCTGCCCCGAGCCCATCTACCTGGCTAATTCCGGTACTTCCATGCGTCTGTTGACCGGTGTGGCCGCCCTGGGCGAGGGACGCTACCTGCTTACCGGGTCGCCGCGCATGTACCACCGACCCATCGGTCACCTACTCGAGGCACTCAACCGATTAGACATCAAAGCCAAAGCGGTGGAGAACAATGGCTGTCCACCGGTGGAAGTAATGGGCGGTCAGGTTGCGGGCGGTGAGGTGACCATCAATTGCAGCCTCAGCAGCCAGTTTCTCTCCTCGCTCCTGCTCATGGCGCCTTGCACCCTCAAGGGCCTGTCGATTACCATTTCCCACGGGCTGGTTTCATCCCCATATATAGATATGACCGTTGAAATACTGGAGCGTTTTGGAATCCATGTGCAACGGGACGGTTACATCCGGTTTGACGTAAAGGGGAACCAAGTCTACCGGGCCGGCGAATATCGGGTAGAGCCGGATGCCTCCCAAGCTGGATATTTCTGGGGGGCTGCCGCCATTACCGGCGGCCGTGTAATGGTTACCGGTGTCTCGCGTGACACCTGCCAGGGAGACGTCGGCCTGGCCGGGATCTTTGAACGGATGGGCTGCCGGGTGGACCGGGGGGCGGACGGAATCACGGTGGCTGGCGGCAACCTCAAAGCGGTTACCGTGGACATGGCCGACATGCCCGACATGGTACCCACCCTGGCCGTGGTGGCGGCATTTGCCGAAGGCACAACCATAATCGAAAACGTGGCGCATCTTAAGGCCAAAGAGAGCGATCGCCTGGCCGCCACCTGTGCCGGGCTGCAAAAAATGGGCATTGATGCTACCGCCGACAAGGATCGGCTCCGGGTAAGGGGCGGCATTCCCCATGGTGCCGACATTCCAACGTATGATGACCACCGCATTGCCATGAGTTTTGCCATGGCGGGCCTGGCAACGCCAGGTGTGAGAATTGTAGACCCGAATTGCGTGGAAAAATCGTTTCCGAACTTCTGGCACGTTTGGGATACACTCTATCATGATGAATCAATGCCATGAATCTATTTCTCATCGGATATCGCTGCACAGGCAAGACCACAGTAGGAGAAGCCTTGGCCCGGCGGCTCGACTGGTCGTTTGCCGATACTGACCGAATGGTTATCGAGGCAGTCGGCGACAGCATTGCCCGCATTGTTGAAGACCACGGCTGGGCCTATTTTCGCAAGCAGGAACACCAGGCTCTGGAAACGATTGCTGCCGGCAATCATCAAGTGGTGGCCACCGGCGGGGGAATTGTGTTGGATGCGCGCAATATCACCACCATGAAAACAACTGGAAGAATCGTTTGGCTACGTGCAGGCGAAACAGTTATTTACTCACGGTTGCTCAAGGATGATACCACCGCAAAAAACCGGCCGGCGCTGACCAGTCAGGGATTGCTTGCGGAGATCAATACGGAATTGTCAAAGAGAAGACCATTATACGAAACAGCTGCTGACTACCACGTTTCTACCGATCGGGACGATGTGTTGGCAATTTGTGACAGGATCATCGCCTTGGTGGCGTTGACGGCAGAAAGTCGCTAGAACGAACAGCGGCGGCATCGCCTGAGCGGCTGCAACCCGATTTCCGGCTTCAATGCCCAGCGACCAACCAAACAGGAACATTTAACATGTCCAGTACGTTCGGAACACTATTGAAAATCTCCACTTTTGGTGAATCTCACTGCAAGGGCGTGGGCGCCGTGATCGACGGATGCCCACCCGGCATGCCGCTTTGTGAGGCGGATATCCAACCACAGCTTGATCGCCGACGGCCCGGCCAGAGCAAGCTGACCACCGATCGCCAGGAGGCGGACCGGGTGACGATCTATTCCGGTGTAGAAAAGGGAATCACCCTGGGAACCCCCATCGGCCTGTTTGTTCCCAACAAGGATCAGCGGCCCGGAGACTACCGCCAGATGAGCCAGATTCCCCGGCCATCTCATGCGGACTTCACCTACCAGATGAAATATGGCATCCGGGCATCCTCCGGCGGCGGGCGCTCTAGTGCCCGTGAAACCATTGGTCGGGTGGCTGCCGGGGCGGTGGCGGAAAAAATGCTTAAGGCGGCCACTGGGGCGGATATCGTGGCCTGGGTGAGTAGCGTTGGCGATATTGCCGCAGCCGGCGTGGATGAAAAGACCCTTACCCGCCAGATGGTCGACAGCAACCGGATCCGTTGCCCAGATGCTGCAGCTGCCAAAGAGATGGAATCGCTGATATCCCAGGTTAAAGACAGAAAGGACAGTGTCGGCGGGGTCGTCTCCTGTGTATGCCGCCATATCCCCCCTGGCTGGGGCGAACCGGTTTTCGACAAAATAGAAGCCAAACTGGCCCAGGCCATGCTTTCCATTCCCGCCACCAAGGGGTTTGAAATCGGCTCCGGATTTGCCGGTACCCGACTCAGCGGTTCGGTGCACAACGATCCGTTTACAGCTGTCAACGGGCGTCTGGGCACGACCACCAATAACAGCGGAGGTGTCCAGGGAGGCATCTCCAATGGAGAACCCATCTTCTTTCGGGTTGCCTTCAAACCGCCGGCCACCATTGGTTTGGCCCAAAAAACGGTTGATTTTAAGGGCAGGCCGGTGACATTGGAGGCCAAAGGTCGCCATGATCCTTGTGTGGTTCCCCGCGCCGTTCCGATTGTAGAGGCCATGGCCGCGCTGGTTTTGGGGGACTTTGCCCTGCGGCAAAAAAGCCGCTTGTGAACCGCGACCGCGAGCGCATTCCCCGTCGCTTGTCGAAGCGAAGCAAAGATCCCGCCCATCGGGTCGACGGGGTTGGCGAGGGAGTACAAAATAGACAGCATCCCCTGCGGCCGAAGATTCCTCGCCGCCTGCCGCGAGTTTCTTCAATCAAATGGCCGACGGATGCGCGTTTCAAGAATTGTGGTGTCAACCGGTTTGGAAGTACAAAGTGAAATTATCAAAACGAATTCAACGCATCGAAGCCTCCAAGACGGCTCGTTTTATTCCGCTGCTGGATGCATTCAAGC
Source organism: Desulfosarcina sp. (assembly GCA_050124445.1). Classification (GTDB taxonomy): domain Bacteria; phylum Desulfobacterota; class Desulfobacteria; order Desulfobacterales; family Desulfosarcinaceae; genus Desulfosarcina. Next base: position 250 of record JASFFF010000168.1, on the reverse strand, counting down.
GCCAGGGCCGGAAAGTGATCAGCCTGGCCATCGGCGAACCGGCGGTAGAGACGCCGCTCGCGGTGGTCGAGGCCACCATGCAGGCCCTGGATCGCCAGCAGACCCGTTATGGCGACATCGCCGGCCTAGCGGGCTTGCGGGAGGGCCTTGCCGAGCGGTTCGACGGCTGTAAGCCTGACAACATCGTGATATTTAATGGGTCAAAGCAAGCCCTGTACACCATTTTTCAGGTCATTTGCGATCCGGGCGA
>JASFFF010000167.1:0-7893 GCA_050124445.1 Desulfosarcina sp. | reverse complement strand
TGGGGAAATGTTTTTCAGAAATTTGCACGATTCCAGGTGGGACTGGATTTCAGGGTTGGCCATGGTCTCCTCTCTAAGAATCATTGACTCCCAGCCATCTGTTGATAGGCCTGCATCAGCCGTTCGCCAAGGGCCCGGGACAGGTGTTTGAAAAAAAGGTAGCCGCTTTGTATGTCGCTGTCCAACAGCTGTAACAGTCGGTCCCGCTCAAATTTGAGAACCACGACCGGCGATGCGCAGATGGCGCTGCCGCCGTAGGTGTTGCGATCAATCAGGCTGCCCCAGCCAAACGCTTCGCCCACACGCGTTCCCGTGTAGACATCCGTCCCTGATTCACCCAAGATGATCTTGACTTTGCCCTGGGCCAAAATGAACAGATGCCGGGCCGTATCACCACTGCGAAACAGGACATCCCCTTGAGCGAATGCCTCCCGCCGGGCGATACCCATGACGCGGTTGACAACACTCTGGTTCAATCCCCAGAATAGATCCGTCTGTCGAATATACATGGCAACGCCGTTTTTGCTGAGGGCATCAGCAATGGTAGACATGAGCAGCCAAGCGCTTACGATGAACCTTACCTTAAATGTATAGTATTTCTAAAAAGTCGGTGTCAAATTAAACCTGCCGCATGGACATTTACAAACAGACAATAGTCGTTGGTTGAACAACCAAGACGGATTAGCGGATCCCATCAGCAAATGTGCGCACCTCAACGGTGGTCCCATCAGAACGCATGCTGATGGCACCATGGGTGCCGGTGCACAGAATCCGGCAGCCGGCAGCCCGGTACCGCGCCACCACCTCGGCATGCGGGAAGCCAAAGCGATTGCCGGCACCGGCGCTGATCACCACCACCTCAGGACGAACCGCCGCAATCAGGCCGGGGGAACTGGATGTCCGGGAACCATGGTGGGGGGCAAAAAGAACCGTGCTGGGAAGCTGCGCCGCCGCATGCCGCACCAGCTTGTCCTCGACAGAAGTCATGATATCACCGGTAAGCAGAAAAGCAGTCTTGCCAAATGTCGTCTTGAAGACCAGCGAGCCGTTGTTGCGCGCCTCCTGATCCCGGTCATGCGATGATTGGAGAAAATCGGCACCCGGATTCAGCACCGTCGATGCCACCGGCCCGCTGGTTATCTCTCCGCTGCCCGAATCAAACCGACGCACGGCAATCTGGTTGCGGCGGCAAACCGTCATCAGCTGACGGAATCCCTGAGTGGTGTTGACGTCTCCATTGGTCCACAACTCCCGGACATTGAAATGCTTGGCGATATAGATCAGTCCATTGAGATGATCAGCATTGGGATGAGACAAGATCAGGGTATCCACCGTAGCGATTTTCTTGCGCCATAACAACGGGGCGACCACCCGCTGGCCCATGTCGAACAGTCGATTGTCGGAGAACCCACCGCCGTCGTACAGCCAAATCGTGCCCCCGGGAAGCTCGAGCAGGGTGCTGGCGCCCTGGCCCACGTCGATGGCCGTCACCTTGAGGTCTTTGTGCCAGAAGCGCTGATACGACCAGTAGAAACCATCACCGGCGGCCATCACCAGGGCCGCCGCCAGCACCCACGGCGCCGGGCGCACCTGGCGCAGGTTCAGCAGGGCCCAACCGACAACGTAGTATAAAGCAATTTCCAACAATGATGGGGTGACGGTTTTAACCGCGGCAAAGGAAAGACCGGAGTAAAAATCAACGACCGCCAAGGCCAGATGCAGGATCTTGATGCACAACCAAAACCCTTGCACGGCAACCGCCTCGAAAAAAAGAGCCATCAGGGCAGCGGCCAAGCCCAGCGGTACAACCACAAACCCCACCAACGGCACGAGAAACAAGTTGGCCGCGACACCGACCAGCGATGTCTGGTTGAAATGAAAAAGAACGATCGGGGTGGTGCCGGCAATGGCCAGCACGGAAACCAGCACAAAGCCGACCAATCGGTGGCCGACCGGATGGCCCGGTTTGGCCTCAGCCGCCTGGACGACCCCGATTTTTGCCAAGCCGTAAACGATCGCCAGCACAGCGGCAAAGGAGAGCTGGAAAGAGATGGAAAACAGGGCCGGCGGGAAAAGGATCAGAATCACCAGGGCCGCCAGAGCGAGCGTATTAAGGGTGTCGTTGGTACGACCCGCGATAACGGCTGCCAAAAACACCGTCACCATGATCACCGCCCGTTGGGTGGATGGGGACATGCCGGCCAGCACCCCGTAGCCAATCACGACAACGAGCGTGCCAACGGCAGCCCAGGCGCGGCCCCATCCCCGCCACAACAGCGGCGGGCAGAAAGAGAAACCCCACAGCAGAGACCAAAAAACCACGACAGCGACGATACCCACATGCAGGCCGGATATGGCCAACAGGTGACCCACACCGGAGCGGTTGAAGCGCTCTCGAAGCCCGCTGTCAATCCCCGACCGATCCCCGAATATAAGCGCCTTGAGCACCGCCTTTTCATGCAATGCGCGTTCATCCGCGGCCACGTCGATCATCCGCCCAAGCACCCGGCGAAGATCACGGACCACCTGAATTGCCGGCAAGGGGTGGTGATGCCCGATCAGGCGAAGCTTTTCAGCCTGCACCCAAGCGCTGCCGTGGATGCCACGAAAGCCCATGGCGCGGCGATAATCGAACGCGCCCGGATTGCTGAAATTTCGCAGCGACCGGATTCTGGCCGGGAAGGTCAGCCTGTCTCCCGGCGCCAGCTGCGTTTCACCCATCACCGTCAGGCGGATGCGGCCGCGGACCGCTTCTGCCTTTTCTTTACGGGAAAGTGCCTCCATGGAAAGAATCACGCGGGTGCGGCCGAAGCGCACCATGGGCGGATCGAGGACAGTGCCGCGGATTCGCCAGTAGCCCGTGTCCAGGTAGTTGACAATGTGGGTCGGTCCGTGTTGGGGAGCGGTCCAGGGCAGCATGGACAGATAGCCGACGGCCATGGTGGCCAGCAGCGGGGACCAGCGTACGGGCAGCCTGCGGGTCAACCCCATGACCATTGGAACCGTTGCAAGCAGAAAGACCAGCAGTGCGGCAACGGCAAGTCCCGGCAGGCCTTCGCCCAGGAGGATGCCGGCGATCAGTGCCAAGGTGGCAGGAATTGCCGGACGATGGTACAGGCCGTCGGGAAGAGGAATCATCGGCAGCACCGGTCAGTCAAAAGCACCTTCGTGCTTCAATGGTTGCGGTTGTAACCGGGTGCCTGTCACCCGGTTTGAAGACAACCAATCAAACCCCGGTCAGGGTGACCTCGATGGTTCGCCGGCGGGATCGGTTGTCGTGGTTGACGGCCACCACCTGCTGCCAGGTGCCCATGCGGAGCTCACCGCGGCGTATGGGCAGGACAAGGGACGGCCCCATCAGGGCCGCCTGGACATGGCTGTGACCGTTGCCGTCGTGCCAGGCCAGTTCGTGGGCGTAGGCCAGGTCCCGGGGGGCCAGCCGGTTAATGGCATCCTTGAGATCCTGGACCACCCCTGGTTCATACTCGATTGTGGTCAACGATCCGGTGGATCCGACAATACAGGCGCTGGCCTGGCCGTTCTGGATGCCGGACCGGCCGATGATGCGGTTGAGATCATCGGTGATATCCCGGATATCCGGCCCGGTGTTCAAGTCCAACTCGATGGTGGCAAAATGGAAAATGGCGGATGGCATGGCATCTCCTGATGTTGGCGGACAGGTTTCAGATGTCCGATCTCTTGAGTCAACGACCGCCCGCGAAGCAGGTGGCTATATTTCCGGTCAACGCCCGCAAAGGCACGTCTGTGCGAAAATGCCTGCACGTGTTACCGTGTGCAAGGCAACCGGTCTGAAAACAACCCATCGGACCACCGTATTTTATGCGATGGGCGATGCCTCGCTAGGATGGTTGTCGAAAAGGAAATCGTGAACCCAAGCCAATATTGGCCGAAAACGGGCGTTGTAAAAACAGCGCTCATTTGAGCCCGACCTCCCAGTTCCACAGTCCCGGCCGCTTTTTAAGGCTTACCGACGGCGGTACCGGTTCCTCCAGGTGGGCGAAGATCTGCATGCCGGCCCGCCGGAGGCGGTCGCGCCAGTCCGTCAGGTCCAAGCGCCAGTTGGGAAAGACCCAATAGTCCGGACCGTGGCGGTCGACCCAGGCCTGCTCGCCACGAGGACTGGCAAAGGGCACACGCAGCTGGACCTCATCGGCCAGGGTGCGCGAAATGCACAGCGGCCAGTGACCGGAAAGCACCATGCCCAAAGGCAGCGGCCGCTGGCGGCACAGGGTGAGAACATCCGTCTCGGACAATTCGGGACTGATAAAAGACCCTCTGAAACCCATCTCTTTGAAGGTTTGCAAACAGAGGGCATTGGCCGCATTGCAAAAGGGCCCGGCCCACAGGTCCAGCCCCTCGGGGCGATTGAACAAGGACATCTGCCAAGGCGCGTTGAGAACGAACCGGCGTGCCCCCTTCTTCAGGGATTGACCGAGCAGCCCGGTCACCCGGGCTTCATCGTCGGGCCAAATCACCGGCGGCAGCCAGATCCAAAAATCTGCGGCAGCCGACCGGCCGATATTGGAAACGGTGGCTTCCGACAGCCAGATACCGTAACTGGAACGGGTCGACGACCGGACGGGAATACGGCTTACCCAAACGTCGACGCAGCGTCGCGACGACACAGCCACCCGGGGCAAGCGCGCCTTGAAGCGTGAGGCCGGCACAGTCACCGGCGGGCCCGCGGCCGCCGCCACCTCCGCCAGCATGACTTCCAGAGCCTTCTCCCGACGATCGGTTAGAAATACCGGTGCCCCCGGCCGGGGCGTTTTTCGTCCACCCAGGTTCAGTGGATAGCGCCCTTTTTTGGGCACATGGCGGGTGACCCGGCAAATAGCGTGACCGGTCTCGTCTTCGTAGCCCACCCGCAGCACGTCTCCGGGCATGAGCGCCTGGCGCACCACCACCGTCGGATTTTTTGCCGGTCCCTGCACTTTGCCCACGAACAATCCGGATGCAGTCTGCCGCCGGGTATCGATGGGTTTCTGCGGTCGCTGGGGCAAAAAATGGTAATGGGTGGTTTCCCGTCCCAAACTCTGGGTCAACAAGGCCAGGGCGTCGCGTTTACTATGGGCGTCGCTACCTTGATCCCGCAGCATGCGATAGGCACTAACGGTATAGTAAACGTAGTGCGGCCCTTTCTTGCGGCCCTCGATCTTCCACGCCAGGATCTGTTTTACCGAGCGTAAAATCTTGACCAGCACGTCTACGGAGTAATCCTGGCAGGAGAAGCCGCGGGAGACCTTGCCATCCTGGCGGTAATGGCGGCGACACGGCTGTACACAGCGTCCGCGCAGGCTGCTCCGGCCGCCCATATAGCTGCTCCAGTAGCAGCGACCGGAGACCGCGTAACAAAGGGCCCCGTGAATAAATGTCTCCAGGTTCAGGCGTTTGGGACAGGCCGTGGCCATGGACTTGATCTCGTCGATGGACAGCTCTCTGGGAATCACCACCCGCTCCACCCCAAGGCTCCGGGAGACAAACCCCAGCGCCTTGGGAAAGCTTACATTGGCCAAGGTGGAGAGGTGGATTTGACCCGCGAATCCAGCCTGGCGGGCCAGGGCCACAACGCCCGGGTCCTGGACGATCAGAGCGTCGGGACGGACATGCGTGGCGAGACTGTCGATCAGCTGGCCGGCCCGGTCCAGTTCGTCCGGCTTGACCAGCGCATTGACCGTCACGTAAACCATGACACCCCGCTCGTGGGCCAACTGGACCAGCGGGGCCAGCGCTTCAATGCTAAAGTTCTTGGCCTCCATACGTGCCGACATGCTTTTGAGGCCGCAATAAATTGCATCGGCCCCGGCAGCCAGAGCGGCCAGAAACGCGGCCCGGTTTCCCGCCGGGGCCAATATTGCCGGCTGGTTTACGGCTCGCTGATGCATGGGTAGTCAACCTCAGGGGTCATTTGGATCAAAATGGCGGCATCGGTACAGGTCAGCAGCATCGGGTGGCTGGGATGCGGGTCCATCAGGCGTCGGGAACTGTATAGCTTCATTGACCCAGCGGGTCAAGGAGATAGCCCGGCCATCAAGTGCAATCCCCTGCCGACAGTCATGGGCTCTAAGGCAGTTTGGCAAGCGCATGTGACCTGGAATCATTCGTCCGGGCTGCAGGGGATCGTCTGCGCGCGCGACCGGGTTGATTGAAATAATTGCATGACCCGTCCGGTGATCATGGCGGCCATGGGATCATGCTTAGCGCAGTTATCGGATTGTCTGAACAACACTCGACAATCGCTCAATTCAGGTTATATTTACCCAGTTGCTAGTTAAAGCGATCATCACCATAAACGGCGTTTGAAAGGACGGGCATATGAAACTGGCAGTCAGCGGCAAGGGCGGCGTGGGCAAAACGACATTCTCTTCTCTTCTGGCACGGACCATGAGCGACCGGGGAAAAACGGTCCTGGCCATCGATGCCGACCCGGATGCCAATCTGGCAGCGGCCATCGGAATCGCCGATGCGGACAAGGTCACCCCCATCGCTGATATGAAGGAGCTGATATTTGAACGCACCGGTGCGAAGCCCGGCACCATCGGCGGATTTTTCAAGCTCAACCCCAAGGTGGATGACATCCCGGACACCCTGTCCGTCAAACTGGACAACATCAAGCTCATGCGCCTGGGCAGCGTGAAAAAGGGTGGATCCGGTTGCCTGTGCCCGGAGTCGACCCTGCTCAAGGCCTTGGTCACCCACGTGGTTTTGGGTCGCGACGAAATGGTCATCATGGATATGGAGGCGGGTATCGAGCACCTGGGTCGGGCCACGGCGCAGGCTGTGGACAAGTTGATCGTGGTGGTCGAACCTGGCCGGCGCAGCATCGACACCGCCGAGCATATCCGGCGCCTGGCTTCTGAAATCCGCCTCAACCAGGTTGCCATCGTGGGCAACAAGATCCGCGGATCCAAGGATGAGGAATTTTTAAGGACCCACCTGCCCGATTTTGAATTTCTGGGTTTTCTGCCCTATGACGACACGTTGATTGAAGCCGATCTTTCCGGTGCATCGCCGTACGATACCCCATCCACGGCCAAGCAGGTCGTCGAAGCCATCATCGACCGGCTGTAGCAGACTCCGATGAACCGACATCCCAAGCGTGACCCCAGGCGCCGCCGGACCTATCCGCCGCGGCGTCAGCGCAAGGGCAGACGCTGGAACCACGAGCACGAACTGACACCGGGTGCCGATCCCCGACTCAAATCCGTTTTTTCCGGCATCGGCATACCCAAAGACAAGCCCTTTACCCCGGATTGGTTTCAGACCGAAGCCGTGGCGACCATGGCCGCGTCTGACTGCCTGGTCACGGCCCCCACCGGCGCCGGCAAGACCTGGATCGCCATCCAGACGATCCGGCGCACCTTCGAAAACGGTGGACGTGCCTGGTACGCCTCGCCGCTCAAGGCCCTCACCAACGCCAAGCTGGTCGAGTTTTCCGATATTTTCGGTGACGGCAATGTGGGCATACTCACCGGTGACCGCAAGGAGAACCCCGATGCGCCCATCATTGTCGGCACCACCGAAATCCTGCGCAACCAGCTGTACGATGCCATGCACCAGGGCGTCTCATTGAACACCGATTTGGTCGTTCTGGACGAAGCCCATTTTCTGGGGGATGAAGATCGCGGTGTGGTCTGGGAGGAGACCATGATCTACCTTCCCTCGCGCATACCGCTGCTCATGCTCTCAGCCACGGTGGGCAATGCCGGCGCCATTGCCAACTGGCTGACCGCTATTCGCGGCCGCCCCTGCCGGGTGGTGGCCGAGACCCGCCGGCCCGTGCCGCTCTATCCCTTGGCCCTGCACCCCTCGGGCACCCTGATGCCCCTGACGGTCAAAGGCCGGCGGGGCGGCAAACGGCTTTACAAGAAG
>JASFFF010000166.1:0-7905 GCA_050124445.1 Desulfosarcina sp. | reverse complement strand
ACCTGCGCCACGGGGAAAACGCCTGTCCGTTTAACAGTCTGTATTGGCATTTTCTGGACCGGCACCGCGACCGGCTAAGCGCCAATCACCGCATGGGAACCATGTACCGCGTTCTCGACCGCATGGACGGCGATGAAAAAAAGAAGGTTTTGAGGCAGGGAGATGCATACCTGAAAACGATCGAAGCGCTTTGAGGATTGCCCGAGCCAAACGATGTCAATGACACCGCCATGATGAAAACGAACCACGGCTCACGAACAGATGCAAAGCGTACGCATGATATCCAGAATACGCATGGAGCCAGACAGTCGGCATGAACGTTGTCGATAGACAAAATATGAAATCGACCTCGCTTGCGCCGCACGCAACTCCCGGTTGGCTGACTGCCTGGATGCAAGCGAGCGGAATCACGTTGTGGGGGGCGGCCGATCTGCAAAACTTCTCGACGCCTGTGGACGAAACCGGACAACCCTTTCCCGTCGCATTTTCTTTTTCCGTCCCCATGGATCCTGCCATCATGGCCGGTGTCCGCAACGGACCCGATGCGGCGTATGCCAATGAATACGCCCGTGTGAATGCGCACATCGATGAATTGTCCAGCCAATTGGCCGCCGAGATTGAAAGGCATGGCTATCGATCAAAAGCCCTGGAGGCGTCTAAACGCAGCGATCCGGTGCACATCAAAGGGGATTTTCCCCACAAAACAGCCGCCACCAGGGCCGGACTGGGTTGGATCGGCCGCCACTGCCAGTTGATCACCCGCCCGTTTGGCTCATGGGTGCGCTTGGCAACCGTTTTCACCGACCTGAACCTTGCCTGCGGGCCGCCTGCGGTGAGAAGTTTCTGCGGCCGATGCATGCGCTGCGTAGACGCCTGCCCGGCCAAGGCCCTGACTGGCACAGCCTGGCATCCAGGCATACCGCGCCAAGCGATTTTGGATGTACGGGCATGCGATCGATGGAAGAAGGAACACTACTTTCAGTACCATCAGGGGCACAACTGCGGCATCTGCTCGGCTGTTTGCCCGTTTGGCATAAAGGTGTTGAAACGCTTAAAGGAGAGATCGCGATGATCGTCAGAATGTATGATATCTTTTATGAAAGCTAAGCGGATTCGCGGCACGATCTGGTGCTCTGCGAATCGGCTGCTTACCATCCCATGTTGGTATGATCGATAGACTACAGCAAATCGCAACTGCCATTGCATTTGTGCGCCTGCCTGCGTTAGCCGCGGGTCTGGTCGGATTGGCTGCGCTCATCCTGATCATCTTGATTCCCGGGCTGCAGCCGGGCCAGCGATGGACCATCCCCAGCATCGTGATCCTGATCTGGGGGATGAGCGCCTATGCATTCGTCGTTACCTTTCTTGGCGTCCCTGAAAAGCCCGGTAACGATCTGGGACTATTGGCCAAGCTGAAATACAAAATCATTCGCTGTTGGTATGGCATCGTCGGTGTGGTGTTCCTTGGCGCCTCAATGGCTATAGTCTTGATGACCATGCGGATGGTCTTAATATGGCTGAGAGGCCATGGTGGTTAAAGGGGTCGTTGAACCGGCGGCCAGCGTCAATCGATGCCGCAGCTGGAAGCAGGAAAGGATGGCGTCGATATGCGGATTCGCGCCAGCGAATAACGGTTGCACGCGGATATAGCCGGGCGATAAGACCGCTCTCAGGTGACCGGAGGAAAAGTATGACAACCTTGGAAAAATTGCTCAAGAAATAGCCAATACGCATCCGTTTGGCCAGAAGGTGAAGGTCCTCTTTTTGAATGAGGCTGTGCCCACTGATAGCGGTCCGCTGAAAGCATTGAAAACCGCCGACCACTCACGAAAGGCGGGAGCAATCATACTGGGTTGTGCTCAAGCCATTTCCGATGAAATGGATGCGGTTATTTACACGGATGCAGATAACTCTGTGCATCTGGGGCAGATCGGACTGCTCTTGCAGCCGTTTCTGGACGATGCCTACCGCGTTGTTTTGGGCAATCGCAAACATCGAGATGCCGTGCTGGTAAAGCAAGAAGGACGCTGGGGGATTGGCATCAAAGTGCTGCGACACATGCAACGGATGGTGGGACACGCTATTTTCTCGCGCAATATTTTGGACACACAGGCTGCGTTCAAGCTGTATGAACGGAGTATTTTAGACCAAATTATTGCCGATCCAACGGTGTTCGATTTTTCATTTGACACCGATTGGATACTGGCGGTGATTCGCATGCAAGAACCCTTCGTACAGGTACCGTTCGCCTTTATTGACTCTTTTGCCGAATCGGCATCGATTACACAAGGGCCGATGACCACCTGGGAGGTATTGTTGAAGGGCTTGGTGAAAGCGGTGCGGCGGCACGGCGTGAAGCACAACGAAGGCATGGCTCGGCTATTGGACGAGGAAATCCAGAGCGCAGCTGATTTAGAGCTGCTGATCCATCATTTGCCGCCTGAACTGGCAAACGCGGACGCCGGAGCGCTGGGTGATCCAGCGGTGATGTCGCCCGAGGCCCTGCAGATGTGGATCAGACAGCGAAAAGCGCAAGGCACCCTGTCATCCTAACCAATCGGCCAAATGCGATAAATCGCGGTTCGTCGGTCGTGGCTCGTATTCATCGATCATTGGACATAACTGAGGTATTTGGCCAAATAGCTGCTTACGGATGGTTTCAGACGTATCATTTTGGCTGCACTTCTGACACGACTGCCTGTAACAATCGCCATGACGGTCGAGCGATTTCTGGCATCCTTTTGCCCTTATTGTGTTTTTATCCATTCTGGTATATGTAACCCAACTCTTGAAAGGCAAGCGTTCACAGGGCACCGCATCTGTCTTGTTACCGGACACTTGAAGTATGACCAAACCATCTGCGCGCCCGGTGTCGCACATCTGCGGCACCCTGTAAACGCTTACTGATCCGGCAGTCGCAGCAAATTGGGCATTTCCACCCCGTGAACACATACCTTGAAAGCATGCTAATTGGAATGACGAAAAAATATTAGTCTATTATTTTCAATATGTTATACTATAGCAGCAGCAACTTTTAAGGGCCCATAAGAAAACAATCACAACCATATGGATTCAATGCGACGCTATTGATCGGCGATAGAAAAAAATAAAATGAAAGACACCGTCAAAATTGCTGTTATCGATCTCAACAATGGCGTGCCCAACCAGGGTTTGCGTTGTTTGGGCGATATGTTGAGCCAAACCGGCAAGAACCGGCCTGAAGTGGGTGTAATCTTCGATTTTTTCGATGCCCGCCATGGGGGTGAACTACCTGATTTCAATTATGATATTTTTATTTCATCGGGTGGTCCGGGCAGCCCCTATGACGGTCAAGGATTGGCCTGGGAGAAAAACTATTTCAACCTGCTGGATCGGATCTACGCTCACAACCAAAATGGCAATCCTCAGAAAAAGTATGTTTTCTTCATCTGCCATTCATTTCAAATGATGGCCCGTTTTTTTAATCTGGCCGAAGTGGTTGAGCGTCATTCTGAGTCCTTTGGCATTTTTCCGGTCCACAAAACCGAAGCCGGAAAGGCCGACCCACTGCTTCAGGGCCTGACCGATCCATTTTACGGGAGCGACTTTCGAAATTGGCAGGTGATCCAACCGAACCGATCCAAGCTGAGAAGCCTGGGGGCCAAGATCCTTTGCATTGAGAAAAAACGGCCCCACGTTCCTTATGAGCGAGCCATCATGGCTGTGCGGGTTTCTGCAGAAATGGTCGGCACCCAGTTTCATCCCGAAAGCGACCCAGCCAGCATCCGGTGGCACCTGTACCATCCTGCAAAAAAAGATCGAATCATCAAGCGGTGGGGCCTGGCCAAGTTCCAACAGATGCGACAATTGGCTGACAGCGTCGATGCCATCGTGCGTACACGGAAAACCATTATTCCCGGTTTTATCGATTTTGCCATCCGCACCCTGCGTCCAATGCCGTAGACGGCAGCTAAATGAGACCGCCGTGGATCAGGTCGCGCCATACATTGTCCTGGTTTTGCAGCCGGGCGCTTTCATCAGTGACACATTTGATGAGGTACGCCGAGACCTTTTCCACACCCATGTCGGCCAGTTGGGCCCCCACCGAATTGATGTCGAAATCGCAGGCAAAGTTTAAAAAGTCGATGGCATAGGGAATCCCGTCCTTGACCAACAATTCGGTGGTATTGATCTCATAACCCAACGACTCGTTCAGCTTGCGGACATACGCTTCGATACGCGCCAGCAGTTCGGGGCCGAAAAAGTCCGGATCGATCGAATAGCGCCCCAGGCGCTCACCGGCGACACGGTCCGGTGGTTCGAAACGAACCGTTGTGACGTCGCCGGCGATATAGAAACAGCGTGCAAACTGCTGGTAGGCAATGTCTTCTTGCAGCATGAAGACCAGCGTTCGGCTGAGCCAATTGCGCACGGACATGTCTTTTGCGGCGTCTTCGGGGTAAATTGGTTTGGTATGGAAAACTTCCTTGTTGTACAGATGGAAGAACGCATCCGGGTTATGGACCTTGCTAACCGCCAGCCAGCCGCCCCCGGATGCAGGCTTCAGCCAGCACGGAAAGCCAATGTATTCAAAAATGGCCTCCCAATCGGAGTGCGCCAGGAACTTCAGGTTGCGCAACGACTCGGCCGTGATGTCGTACAACCGCGTCGAACCGGCAATTGGCAGCAGGCAGGTTTTGGGAATCGTCAAGCCCATGTCGGCAGCCAATGTGAACCCCAGGTATTTATCGTCTGCGCTCCACAGCAAGGGGTTGGGGATCACATAGGTTCCTTTTGCAACTGATGCTTTGAGCAGATACCGATAATAAGGGTAATCGTGAGAAATACGATCGTAAATCAAATCGTACGCCGGTGGTTCGCCAAGGTGTCCGGCGCCCATGACAGCCAATTCGGCGACGACTTTACCCGCTCCTTTGTGGTTAATGGCTTCCACCAGTGCATTGGGAAAATTATCTTCCCGGCCTCTCAAAATTCCGATTTTTTTGGTCATGCTCACCCCCCATGCGTCAACGACCGCCAGCAGAGCGGGCGGCCTGAATGCCCGGCCAAAGCACGTCCGTGCGTCAATGGTTGCGGTTGTTATCGGGCGCCGCGCACCCGCCTTCTTGAAAACAACCAATTCATTCGATCATTGCTAGTGCTCGGCCATGATGTGGTCGATGTTGGCAAATCTGGAAGGTGACTGGCTCCAATAGTCAATCACCGTCGAAAGGTTGGTTGGTTGAATCCAAGTGCCCTGATAGCTGTAGTCCGGTGAAAAGACTCTGATCAATATATCCCCGCCATTAAAGGTCCATTTTCGGCCGTCGTGATAAATATGTTCGATGCCCACTCCTTGGCGCGTCTTGATGTGAAAATGGTCTTCCGGAAAATCCCAGGAATTGTCGATGACAAACTGCAACACCTGCCATTTGTTGCCCGAGGAGAGGAAACCCTGATTGGCGGCAATACCGGCATCGTTGGGCAAGCCGAAGACCAGATGTCCCTGAAATCGTTGTGCCAGTTGGCGCAGTTCCGCCTCTCGGTCCCTATCATAGTGCAATGCGGTGGTGATATTGTGGATCAAGGCATAGCAGCGATGGTAGTCGTCATGCACGCAAACATCTCCGAGTTGCGCGGCCCCGGCCGAAAACCCCACGGTTAATTTACCTTCGTTCTGGCGCTGATGCAGGCAGTTGCGGAATCGATCATAATCATTGAAGAAATGACCGCCCATGGCATCGTAGCGCTCGAAACCCAGATTCACTTCACCGCCGCCCAGGATGACAACTTCGGCATTGGCAACCATATTGAAAAAGATCTCGGCATCACTTAGAGATAGGTCGTCACTCCAGAAAAAAACGGTGGCATGCAGGCCAAAAGAGCTGAACTGATCAAAATACCATTTAAAAGTGCCCCAAGAAAATTCCTGAGATTCACGGCTTTGCATGCCAAAAGGCAAATATAATAGACGCTTGTTGTCGGGATGTTCCAACGCTCGCTGGACGATCCACTCCCGGTGAAGGTAATCGCAGCGGTTGTGGGAGCTGTAAATCAGGGCGGTCGGTTTTAGATACACGCGTTACTCCTTTGGTCTATGGCCTGAAGGCCCATAGAAACCGTAGCTTAAACACGTCTTGGGTCATTGCTGAGCAGAAACCGTAACGGCACATGAACCCGGGTGCGCCAGGCTGTTTCGGTGTGCGGCTCACCGGCATACCACTTGGCGAGCCAGTCCAATCCGAGGGTATAGCCTTTCTCCCTGATGATATGCTCCATCCGCTTTTGGCGAACAAGGTAGCCGGGACTATTGGCTTCGTCACCATAATCCAGATAAATTTTATGCTGATTCGGCTCTGGCAGCCGTGCCTTCAAGTATCTGCAAAAGGTCCGGTTTGCAATGGGCCAATGAGTGGAAAGGCAGCCTGCGCCGCCGAATACATGCGGGTATTCACAGATGGCATACAAGGATATCAAGCCCCCCATGCTCGACCCCATCAAAAAGGTGAACGCCCGTTCCGTGCGGCTGTGATAGCGCCGGTCAATAAATGGTTTCAGCTCGTATACCAAAAAGCGCAGGTAGTTGTCGGAAATCGGTACACCGCCATAACGCTTGATCACCCGGCGACGCGACTGCGGGGGCTGATAGTCGCAGAAGGGTCGCTGCGGCAGGTATTCACGCAATCGTTGCGGCGTGTTCCAAATACCGACCACAATGGTCGGTTGAATGTTCTCCTCCTGACAAAGGGCCGCCATGGTTTGATCCATGCCCCAATCGACCCCGATGTAGGATTTTTGCGCCTCGAAAAGATTCTGGCCATCGTGCATATAAAGCACATTATACCCGCTGACATGGTTTTCGTCGTAATTCGGTGGCAGCCAGACATCAACATTGCGGGACTGAATGACATTGGACGGCAGCTTTGGAAAATGGTGCAGCGTACCAATCAAGTCAGCGTTTTTCTCTGGGCTTACCTCCGGCCGAATGCTCGTCTCAACGGGTGCACCGCTGTTGGTTGTTTGGCAACAAATACGAATATCATCAACCGTTTTTAGATTCATTATCGTTCAGACCTGCTGGAGTATGGGCTTGCCTTTCAGTACCGATTCATCCATGCGAATATCATCACAACGTGTGCATTATAAGCAAGTTCAGCGCCACATCAAGAACCAATCGCGTCCGTGTTGACCAGCGGACGCTCCAGCATCTTTTCGTAAAGATCGATGTATTGACGTGCGGTAACCGAGTGGCTGAAGGTCGCGGCACTATGGGTCATAACCCGTTCGATCTGGGTTTTTTTGATTGTAGGGTCAAGATTGAAAAATGTAATGGCTTGGTCAATGGCCCATGAGAGGCCATTGGCGTCAAAATCCTTGAAAAGAAAACCGTTGCCCGTGTTGTTAGCGACATCCATATGGGTGATCGTATCGTGGATCCCGCCGGTATCGTGGCCAACCGGCAGCGAGCCATAGATGGGGCCGATCATCTGGGGCAAACCGCAGGGTTCAAACCGCGAAGGCATCATCACGAAATCAGAAGCGCCGTAGGCCAGTCGTGCCAGGCGCTCGTCGAAATTGCAGATGGCGACCCGCCTGCTCAAGCTGTGGAACTGCACGATTTCTTTGAAGTACTTTTGAAACTCTCCATTGGCAACGAAGACGATCTCCAGGCTCTGATCCCAGTAGCGTGAAACCACATCATAGAGAATTTCCGCCAGCAACTGACACCCTTTTTGAACCCTGTCGAGACGGGAAGGCCAGAAGAAAAGGGGCGCCTGATCAGCCTCGTTCAGTCCGACGATTTTCTGAAGGGCACGCTTGTTTTTCTTTTTGCCGGCAACGTGATTTGTAGAATCGAATTCAAGCACCAGATCGTCGTCACTGGCAGGATCGAAAGAAGGGTCCGGGGCATTGAGGATCCCCACA
>JASFFF010000165.1:0-7950 GCA_050124445.1 Desulfosarcina sp. | reverse complement strand
CAGACGCCAAGCCGAGGTGTTAACGTACACCACCAATTGTGACAACGTCGGCGGCACCACGGTCATGTTCGTGGTCATGAACCAAGCCATCTGGACGTCGCTGAACCCTAAAATCCAAAAAATTGTTATGACCGTCAGCCGCAGATGGATCGATGTCCACGGAGAGCGCTGGGACCAGGCCGATCAGCAGGGCCGTGGGGTGGCAGCCGATTTGGGGCATGAAATCCTTCAGCTGGAAAGCGATGAACGCACGGGCTGGAAAGAAAAAGTTCGCCCCATTATCGACGCGTATATCTCCGAGGCCGCTGCCCGGCAGATTAATGGCAGGGCCCATGTACGCATGCTCACCAGGGCCATTGCCGGTCAACAATAACCAGGAGCAACCCCCGCCTCAACCCGCATCCGCAAAGCAGGCTGTTGGCATTTCAGCCAAGTAATTTAATTGGTGATGGTTCCATAAAAAAGTCCCATATCTGCGTTACGCTTCATCCCTCGTCACTGCGGAGTACCCATCCGTACGCTGCCCACGGCACCCGCGTTAGCGGTATTCCTTGGGATGGAACATAAATGTTCGCCGTAAGGATAAGAATCGATTTGCTGTTCGCTCGCTCAAGCTCGCTTTCGCGGCCCGCAAGCCTTGATCTCGGCGCTTTTTACGAAACCATCTGAAGTGAGGCTTTTTACCTGTACATGAAACCGCACGGCCTCCAGCGGCGCGTGCGGATGGGGGACAGCGGGTGTGAATTGAATTATTGAAAGGATTTGCTGATTCGTCCGGATTCCCGGTTGCGAAAAATAAGTTCTTTTGGGAAAAGGGTGTCACTGTATTCGATCTTTCCATGAGAAATACTGCCGGGCTCCAGCACACTGTCCAGGCTGGCGCTGATTTGACATCGCACCTTGTTATTCCGACTGTCAAACAGGGTAAAATGGTCCGGATGGGTAGTGATGATCTGCCTGCTCACATTTTTAACCCACACGTAAAGGGTTCCAGGACCCATATCGTGAACCGCCATTTCAGCGATACCGTTTCCGGTGTACTGCCTGAGCTTTTTATTTCGTACCTCGCGGCCCTTTTCCCAGGCCTGTCGCTTTTGTTGCGCGGCTGCCCGCATGGCGCGATCCTGACGCGCTTTTTCCTGCTTGGCCAGACGTTGTTCGTAAAATGCCACCTTCTTCTGATAACGGGCATTGGCAGGATCCAGGGCCAGCAGTTGACGATACAGCTTCAGGTTCAAGGCAGCTTTGTGAGCCGGAATGGGTTTGACCTCTTTTTCCAGGGCTGCGATTTTCTCTCGGCGATCCGCCTCTGTCTGTCTGCGGGCCGCCTCCGCCATTTCGGCCCGCCGCCGTTCGCGTTCGGCTACCATGGCACGATGTTGGCGGTCCGCTTCCTCGCTTATCCACCTCTGGGCCAATTCCTCTCCAACACCAACCACACGTCCGTTTTCGATGGCCACCGGGGTGCACAGTTCAGGCCCCACTTGTCCGTTGGTAGCCGTGCCCGTTTTGGTCTGGTAATAGACCAGGTAGCGTTGGTCATTGATGTCTCTGCGAAGATCAGGTGGTCCCAGGGCCTCAAACACATCCTCCTGGGGATCGCCTGGCGAAATACGTTTTAACGCGTTAATATTTTTATTTAGGTTAAGATGTACACAACCAGCCAACAGGCACGCTGCGACGAATACCATCGCCCCGAATCGCATTGCACGGATCTCCTTCTTCCAGGGAGCTGGGATCATGACTGCTGCTCCCGCTGTTTTCGGCCCACCATGGGCTGTACAAACTGTATTTCCGAATCCCAAGGAAATAAAATCCATGTATCCTGGCTAACTTCTGTCATAAAGGTGTCCACCAGCGGTCGGCCAGCCGGCTTGGCATATATCGTTGCAAAATGGGCCTTGGGTATCATTTCGCGCACCAATCTGGCCGTATTTCCCGTATCCACCAAATCGTCGACCAGCAACCAGTCCTCTCGGTTCCGCCTGCTTGGTTTGAGCACCTGAATTTGCCCTTGATCCCGGTCAGCGTAACTCGCTATGCACACGGTGTCAACCAAACGGATGTCCAATTCTCTGGCAACGATGGCTGCTGGGACCAGCCCTCCGCGGGTAATGGCGATGATGCCCTGCCAGGGACCCCGCTCGATCAGACGCCAAGACAGGGCCCGGGCGTCCCGATGAAGCTGCTCCCAAGAAATGGGATAGGTTCGTGTATATGGGGCATCCTGTTCGTTCGTCATTGAATTTGAAGACCACCTCTTCTCACCCGGCTTCGATCCAGCGGTGTTCCCGCCCATGCGTGGGACATGATCATCAGCAGGTCATCGTGGTCCAACTCCTCAGGATTGTATAGAATCGAGCCGTCGCCAAGCGCCGTCTGCGCGATGATTTCCAGTTTCTCCACCGGTACCCGGGCGGCACCGTCCGGTCCGGTGACCTCTTTAAAAAAACGGGCGTGCCCGCCGTTGGTGGCCTGATGCAGGCGCTGATTCAATTGACGGATGGTGGCAACGACCTGCTCCGCCCGTCGGTGTTTCGGTGTCTGCGCGACCGCCCGCGAGCCGGCCAGCGGCAGCAACAATTGCGCCGTTAGATGACCGTTTTTATGCATGTTATATTCCAATCCGTAGGGCAATAGAATAGACATGCAGGTGCCGTGGGGCACGTCGCAAATCGCACCCACCGCGTGGCCCAAGGTGTGCACCACGCCCACCATGGCGTTGGAAAAGGCTGCACCCGCCAGGTTGGCTCCGACAGCCAGTGCCAGCCGCCCGTTGGCATCGTCTGGAGTGTCTATCACATTCAATAAATTTTGACCAATCAATTCAATTGCCATCAAGGCATGTGCATCGCTGATCGGATTCTTGGCCAAGCAGGTGTAGGCTTCAACAGCATGGGTAAGGGCATCCATGGCCGTCGCCGCGGTAATGGTTGTTGGCAACGTCAATGTCATGCGTGGATCCAATATCGCTGCATCAGGCAGTAAAAAATAGGAAGTAAATGGCACCTTGCGGTGCTTTTCATGGTCGGCTATCACCGCCACAAGGGTCATTTCAGACCCTGTGCCGGCGGTGGTCGGAATGGCCACGAAAGGTCTTAGGCGTCGTTTTAGTCTACCGGCTCCTGCAAATTGCATTAAATCCTGAGCATTTTCAGACACGACAATGTTTACCCCCTTTGCAGTATCCAACACCGAGCCCCCGCCGACGGCGATGATGGCGTCACATCCGTGTTGGCGGTAAGCGTCGGCGATTCGGTGGACGGTCTTCAAATCGGAATCCACCGGTACATCGTCGTCAACCGCTCCGATGCGCATTTCTGGTGAGATTGCACCCATGACAATATCTGCAAGACCGGCGGCGGTAACCCCCTTGTCAGTAACGATCATGGGGTGCCTGGCACCCAGTCGGCGCAACAGGCGGGGAACCCGTTCAAGGGCCAGGTGACCGGCGATGGTATTGACCGGACAAAAATATTCGTAATAACCCGGAAAGTGCATACGCAGTTCCTTACCATTGGGTGTTATTGAACGAGACAGCCGTTTTGGCGGCATTCAGTTTCACAGCAGGTCTGCCCCCAGCCGGGCACCACGGACGATGCGCGCCACCGCATCGGCGGCATGCGTATCTGATACCGTGGATTGGGCCCGTGAAATCTGTTCATCCGTCAGACCGGCTTGCGAAAAAGAGAGGGGAATGCGCCGATCCAGTTCCCCACCCAGCGCGTCGAAAAAATCCCAGAAGAGTGCCATGATGCGCGGAATTTTATAGTCGCTGGCGGTAAGCGCATAAGTGTCTGCACCCGCTAAGGGATAGAGCAGGTCACCAGCCCGTTCGGACTGCTGGTCGCCGACCTGGGCCACCAGATGCGGCAGCAGCAGGGCCAACAAATAACCCAATGGTAGATCCGTGCTCTCTTTGAGTTCGACAGCCAGGGCGTGGCAGATGCCCGCTGAAGCGGTGGAAAGGGCGCAACCGGCGGCCACTTGCCCATTGACCACGGCACAGCAATTTAACTTGGCGTCGGTTTGACGCAAGGCCAATGGCAGGCGGTTCGCAATCAGGCCGATGGCGCTATGGGCATAAGCGTGGCACATGGGGCCGGCCGGGAGGTCTAAAAATGCCTCCACGGCATGTGCCAGGGCGACCAGTGCGCCGTCCACCATATCCTGGTGGTTGTGCGTGTCCATCATCGATGGATCGATGCATGCAATCGTAGGCGTCAACCGTGGTGAAAACAATCGCTGCCCACCATCGTTGACGTATCCGCTTGCCTCGTCCCCGTTGCCACCGATGGTGGCAACCAGCACCAGCGGTCCCAGGGGACCCGGGTCAACGGCAGCCGTATCCGAACGGCCCAAACCGTCGCAACTGGATCCGGAAATTATTAAATTCAACCGTTTGGCCACATCGGGCACGGTATGACCGCCAACGGCAATGAGGCTGTCGCAGCCTCTCTCCCGGTACATTCGGGCAAGTGCGGACAACAGATCCGCATCGGGTCGATTCGGCACCCGGTCATACACACCCAGGGTCAGTCCCGATGTCTTGAAGGCATTGATGACATGACGCAGGCGTCGATTGCCAATCTGGCCCCGGCTGGCCAGAATCATCGGTGTGTTGGCATTGACGGTGGCCAGGTCGGCCGGCAGCTGGTCCAGCGCCCTATGGCCGCAATTGATCTTCAGTGGGCAATGAAATGAGAAGGATTCGGGCAGATGCATCACGCTCTCCTCTACCGATCGTCAACGAATCGATTTTAAAACGCTGCGGCCTAAAGACCCAGGATGGCACGCAGGTAAATCAACAGCCGTCCCTTATATTTTTTCAGCGGCGGCCATTGAGGGTAGCGTCGAACCGCCAGCCTCGCCAAGAATTTGGGCAGCAGGAACACCTCCACCATATCCAGGATGCGAACCACGGCGCACGCAGCAGGGATATCACCACTGACCGTCAAGCGGTCCCGGGCCACTGCCACTACCGTGGGCTCTTGAAACGTGAATAAGCGGATGGCCGCCTCGATATGCTTAATGGCCAGCTGCAGGTCAACGAGGCGCTGTGTTGGGTCGTTGCCCAGGTATCTGACCTTGCCGGATGAATCCTTGCCAATGATCATGGCCGGACCGCGGGGGTTTACGGTCAAGGCGAAGGTAAATCGATCGGGAAGCCCATCAAATGCATGACGCACCTGCCGGTCAACCCGAGCAGCAGCCTGAACGGCCCTGCCCATGAACCAGAACATGATGCTCAAATAGAGTCGTTTGAGTGGTTTTCCCCGTGGCGTTACCATTTTGAAATGGGTTAATCGATCTTTTGTATCCAGCTCCCATTTTGGCTCCAGGCCCAACCGTTTCAATGTCCTGCGGGCCGGAATCCCATGGGAGTCGTATCCACGCTGACGGTAGTAGTCGTCGAGCATGGGCTGCAGCGGCACCGTCCGCTGTTGGCCATCGCTGCTGCGTCCTTCGGTTAAAAAACGCCTCGGCAGGCGGTCGTCTTTACGGGATATGCCTTCGCCGGCATTCATGAGCCGCTCAAGTACATGAATCCGTGCACCCGCTTTGAGCAGCCGCCACTGACTCATGCCCAGCCCGGTGATTGCCCGCCAAAATGTGGAATAGATACGAATATCCATAAGCAAAACGGCCACCGCTGGTAGATATTGCATGGTCAGGCGCAGCAACCATTTGGGGATATATTTGACAATGGGGGGTTCCAGAACGTAGGCGTAGGCGGTAAACTGGCACGTATGCAGGGAGTTGACCGCCGCATAGAGGTTTTCGAAAAAAGTGACGAATCGCGCTTTGGCGCGGGTGGTATAGGGATTGAGAAATCCAAAGCCCACCTCCAATGAAAATGTGGCAGCCGACAGATGGCACGCACCACGGTTGGCCACGGCATAGGCCAGTCCCTGGCCCCAGGATCCCCTAGGATCGTAGGCTGGCATTTCCAGACCCTTAACCTGGATTGCGAATTCGTCGCCCCCATAGGTTGCCGACAGGCTACGGGTACCCGCTGCCATTTCGTCACCGAATCCGCGGCGATGGGCCATGTCATCCAGGGCTTGGAGAATGCCCCGGGCACTGCCAAATGTCAATTGGGTATCAATCAATCCCTTTTCACCAGCCTCCATGCACCAGGCCAGGATCGACCCGGCGGATATCGTATCCATGCCCAAAAGGCCACAACGATCGTTGAGGGCAGTAATCACATCCGGATCATAAATCCCCAGATTCGGGCCAAGCAATCCCACACTCTCGTATTCAGGTATCTGATGAACGCTTCCATCGGCATGTGTGCCTTTGTGCCCGCACATAATCGAACAGGGCTTGCACGTGCTGGGTCGGGTTTGGTATCGTCGACGCATGGCCCGGCCGGAAACCTGCTCAGCGTGGGGGTGGCTGCCGTCGGTAAAGTTATTGACCGGCAGAATACCGCCGTCGTTGCACCAGCTGACATGGCTGCTGGTACCGAAATTTCGGTAATCGTTTGAAGTGATACTATTTCTATCGATATAAACGGTGGCTCGTTTTTTTGTCCGCTGAAACAAGCGTTGATTGCTGGGAACAATTTTATGGGTTCTTCCCGTGGCGACGATGGCTTTCAGGTTTTTGGCGCCCATGACCGCCCCCAAGCCGCCCCGGCCTAAAAAACGGTGACCGGAGGCCACATTGGCAATGCGTACCCGCTTTTCGCCGGCCGGACCGATGACCAATGCCCCGGTCTTGCCATCCGCATTTAGCTGTTGTTGGGTTGTCTGGGTATCCATGCCCCAATAGTCAACGCCATCAACGATATTGGCCCCGTCCTTATCGATCGTGATTATTGTGGGGGACGGCGCCTTGCCGGTGATTAACAAACCGTCATATCCAGCTGTTTTATACGCCATTCCAAAAGGACCACCGCAAGAGGAGTGCAGCATGATGCCGGTCAGTGGTGATTTGGTGATGGCGGAAAACCGTCCGCTGCAAGGCGCACCGGTAGCCATGTATACGCCCATCATGAATGCCAGATAGTTGGCTTGGTCAAGAGGATCGATGCCAGGTGACATGCGTTCGTAAAGCAGTTTCAGCCCCAGCCCTTTGCCGCCCAGGTATCGCCGACGATCGTCATCCGTCACTTGAAATTCAGCGATCTCTTTTGTTGTCAGGTTGATCTCGATAATGCGGTTGCTGGTTCCAACGATGGTTGTCATGTCGCCATTCCCGTTTTTTACGTTGACAGGTCATGCCGTCTCAATCGATTCGACCAGCACATTGCGTGTTTCACCGGATTTTTGCTGGGTCAGAGATATTCGGCGCCATGCAGATGGCATATGCACACTGTTGCCAGTCGATTAGGCAAGCACATGCCTATCCAAAACAAAGCAGGTAAACATGCCCTGAAAAATCTCCGCGTCATCTTTGGCCGCACTCACGGAAACCCGATATTTTTTCCCCTTGACCTCCTGCACCTGCGCCTGAACCGCCACCGTTTCACCCACACGTACCGGTTTGATGAATTTCACATCCGACGCCCCGAGGACCACATGCGGGTGGTTCACTGCAAGCATGGCGGCGTAGTCCGCCGCGCCAAAGATGAAGCCGCCATGCACCAGTCCCTGGTCATCGGCAGCCATGAGATGGGTTGTCGCTAGTTCAACCCGGCAGTGCCCACGCTCCAGCAATACCGGTTTACCGCACAACGACTGGTCGATTTGGCGATGGGTGTCAATTTCCATACGAATCTCCATGATCCCCGCAGCGGCACAGCCACCCGGCCTATTAATTAATGATGCCAATGGAAACGATCAATTGCTAGAGGCTATCTCAAAAATGTCTTATGGCCCAATCCCTGCGTTGAGCGCTCGTTTCCAATCCTCGAAATACTTGAGTATTCCTCCGGTTGCAACCTCCCGGCCGCCTTGACCTTGAGCCAGAATCCTATTTTTGAGATAGCCTCTAGTTGTA
>JASFFF010000164.1:0-7956 GCA_050124445.1 Desulfosarcina sp. | reverse complement strand
TGAGCAACCCTACACCTTTCTATACGTCAGCCGCTGGACCGCATTGTTGGACAAGCGCATTGTTCGGGCGATCGTTCAAGATGGCCGCACGATTTACAAACCCATTGAACCTACCAAAACCGGCGGCTATACCTTTCATTTCAACCAATGGATCAAACTGAACCGCTCGCCTCAATTTTCGGCAGAGGGATAGGACGCGTCCATGTTGGCATTTCTGGGAAGAAGCATCATTCAAAAGATCGTAACCCTGTTTTTCGTTTCAGTTGTCTCCTTTCTGATTATCCATCTGGCGCCGGGTGAACCCAGTCAAATCGATCCGCTTAATCCCAAGTTCACTCCGGAGATGGTCGAACGCCTGCGCAAGGAGTTCAACCTGGACAAGCCCCTATATGTCCAGTACCTGCTGTTCTATAAGAATCTCTTCAGCGGGCGAATTGTCTCCTGGCGCGACAACCTGCCGGTGTTGGGCAAGATCTGGGAGCGGTTTTTAAACAGCCTGCCCCTGTTTATCGTGGGAACGCTGTTGACCTGGACCTTCTCTTTTCCGGTGGGCATTCGTTCGGCTATCATGCGGGATGGTTTTTACGATAAAAGTACCACCTTTCTATCCTACCTGCTGATTTCCATCCCGGGTTTCTTCTTTGCCTATATCCTCATTATCCTGGTGGTCACCCGGCTGCATGTCCCGGTGATTGGCATGCAGACCTTTGGGGTAACATCGGCGTCGCCCTTGGTTCATATCATGGATCGCACCTGGCATCTGGTGCTACCCTCTGTATTGGGGGCCACCGGTGGCGTGGCGGTGCTCTCCAGGTATGTGCGCAGCCAAATGCTGGAGATCATCGGCCAGGATTATGTGCGCACCGCCCAAGCCAAGGGGCTGCCCGACGAAACGGTATACTATAAGCATGCCTTGAGAAACGCCCTGCTGCCTTTCGTGACCATGTTCGGACTGATTTTGCCCGGCCTCATCGGCGGATCGGTGATCATCGAATCTATCTTTTCCTGGCCCGGCATGGGCCGCATGGCCTACGAAGCCATTTTGGCCAGGGACTACCCGGTTATTCTGACGGTTAATTTCATCACCGCTTTGTTGGTGCTGGTGGGGACCCTGGTCTCGGACCTGCTCTACATGGCGGTGGACCCGAGGATTAAGCTGTGACGCCCAACGACGTTAGCCATCACGCCCCGCCAGGGATCGATCAGACGCACATGCCGCCCTCCCGCTCGCCCTGGGCGGAGACCTGGCATCTGCTGCGCAAAAACCGCATGGCCTTTTCCGGCCTGGTTATTTTTTTATTGTTTTTTGTCGTGGCCGTTGCCGGACTGATGGCCACTTCCGGCCATGACCCCCTTTTGGATCCTGCCAGGGTGCGGCTGCAGGAAAAACTGCGTCCGCCACTCTCCAGCCCCAAAGACGACATCCTGCGACCGGAGGAACTGCCGACCCTGGGCATCTATCTGTTGGGCACGGACGACCTGGGCCGGGATGTGTTTGCGCGCATGCTTCAGGGGGCCTGGGTATCTCTAACCGTTGGATTCGTGGCCGTGGGCATCGCTGTGGGCATCGGCATCTTGCTGGGCGGCATTGCCGGCTACTACGGCCGACGGTATATTCGAGGTGGAGATGTTCTTTTTTGGCTGCTGTTGATAGCTGCTACGATACTTGTGCTCCAGCACCATTTTCCGGCTGCCGGCCTCGCGCTGATGGCCGCCGGTGCCGGACGAATCATCAAACAACGGATCGCGCGCAACTCGGCAGCCGTGCCCGTCCTCCTGAAATGGATCCTCATGCCCACCATCCAGGTGGACACCCTGATCATGCGCAGTGTGGATATCATGCTCTGTTTTCCCTCATTCTTTTTGATTCTTACTGTTGTGGCCCTGCTGCCGTCGAGCATCTACAACATCATGGTCATCATCGGCCTGACCAGCTGGATGGGCACCACACGGTTTGTACGCGCTGAATTTCTATCGTTGCGAGAACAGGATTTCGTGGCTGCCGCCCGGGCGCTGGGCATCAGTGATGCACGCATCATATTTCGCCATATCATGCCCAATGCCGTGGCCCCGGTGCTTGTCTCGGCCACCTTGGGCATTGCCTCGGCCATGCTCACCGAAGCAGGCCTGAGTTTTTTGGGTTTCGGCGTACCACCGCCACACGCCACGTGGGGCAATATTCTCTCGGACGGCAAGGCCTTCATCTTCGATGCCCCCTGGCTGACATTTGCACCAGGACTGACCATCCTGGTGGTGGTGCTGGCCTTTAATCTTTTCGGTGAAGGAATGCGTGATATTTTGAATCCCAAATTGCGTGAACGCAATTAGGTGACATTCTGAAAGGGCATCTTTCGGCCCAGGCCGGTGTTTTCACCATTTTGACAATCCTCGACGTAGCGCTGCTACGCCTGCGGCTGCCAAAATGGTAAGGCCTTGGCCTGAACCAAAACCTACCCTTTCAGGAAGCCGCCGGGTAAACCGTCATTGGTAGACGCTCCGGAAACCCAGGCCCGAATCGTAACCATGACCGCTGAATTTTGAAACTTATGGATCAATCGAACGGCATATTGCTCTCCGTGGAAAACCTAAAGGTTTACTTTCTTGGGGACGGTCCTGTATCCCGCGCGGTGGATGGTGTCGACTATACCGTCCGCCGTCAGGAGACGACCTGCATTGTGGGCGAATCGGGTTGTGGAAAGACGGTGACCGCCCTGGCGGTTTTGGGATTGCTGAAACAACCCCCGGCAACGATTGCCGGCGGCAGGATCCTTTTTGACGGTCAGTCCCTGTTGGATATGCCGCCGGCGGATTTGCGCGCCATGCGTGGCAAGCGCATGGCCATGGTTTTTCAAGAACCCATGACCTCGCTGAACCCGGTTTTCACCATCGGCGACCAGATTGGCGAGTCACTGTCGGCCCACGAACGGGTGTCGGCCGAAACGGCCCGTCAGCGGACGATTCGGCTGTTGGATGACGTGGGTATTATAGATCCGCAGCGGCGCCTGGATGACTATCCCCACCAGCTCAGCGGCGGGCAGCGCCAACGGGTGATGATTGCCATGGCGTTGGCCGGTGAGCCGGACCTGGTCATTGCCGACGAACCCACCACCGCCTTAGATGTCACCGTACAGGCCCAGATTCTCAGCCTTTTGAAAAAGCTGAAGCAGGAAAAAAAGATGGCCATCCAGTATATCACCCATGACCTGGGTGTGGTGGCCGCGATTGCCGACTGGGTGTATGTGATGTATGCGGGCGTGGTGGTGGAACAAGGTGCTAGGGACAGTATTTTCGGAGCAGCCAGGCATCCTTACACCAGGGCCCTGCTGGATGCGCTGCCGACCAAAGAAAAACGGGGCCGGCGCCTGTATAGCATTCCAGGCAGTGTTCCCCATCCGGCCTATCGGCCTCAAGGATGTCCTTTCCACCCACGCTGCAGTTACCGTGAGCCATCCTGCCAAACCGAATTTCCCGTCCTTTGCGACTATGGTCACGGTCACCAGGCCCGTTGCCCCATCCTTTTCGCCGCCCAAGATCGAAGACAGGAGACAGGCCAATGAGCCTATCGGAAAAAGTGCTGCTTCAGGTATCGGCCTTGAAAAAGTATTTTCCCGTTCGCCGCGGCTTTTTCCAACGGGTGGATGATTATATACGGGCCGTTGACGGTGTGGATTTCGAGATTCAATCCAACCAGACGCTGGGACTGGTGGGCGAGAGCGGCTGCGGCAAATCTACGGTGGCCCGCCTGATTCTCAGGCTGTTAAATCCAGATACCGGCACCGTTCGCTTCAATGGCCGGGAGATAACCGCCCTGGATGAACGAGCGTTCAAGCCTCTGCGCAAAGAAATTCAAATGATTTTTCAGGACCCGTACAGTTCGCTCAACCCGAGAATGACGGTGGCCCAATCGATTACCGATGGGGTTCGCATGGCGGGGATCAAGGATAAAACCGACCAACGCAAGCGTATCCGGCAGTTGCTGGAGATGGTGGGCATGCCCAAGGCCAGTGCCGCGCGGTATCCCCATGAATTCAGCGGCGGCCAGCGTCAGCGGGTAGGCATTGCCCGTGCGCTGAGTGTCTCACCCCAACTGGTTCTCTGCGATGAACCCATCTCTGCCCTGGATGTCTCCATTCAGGCCCAAATCATCAATCTGCTCAAAGACCTGCAAACCGAACTGGGCCTGAGCTACCTGTTCATCTCCCATGACCTCAACGTGGTTAGTTACATCTGCGACCACGTCTGCGTGATGTACCGGGGCCGAATTGTGGAATCAGCACCGGCAATCGCGCTTTTCGATGAACCCTGCCACCCTTACACTCTCAAGTTACTGGCGGCAGTACCCGACACCTCAACGGTCGGCTGGTCGCCCCAGGCCAGTCCCGAGTTGCCCAGTGCCCCCTTGCCGGCAGGATGTTCATTCGGCCACCAATGCACCCATGCCGATCGCGCCTGTGCAGAAGCGGCGCCGGCGATGGTCAAGGTGGGAGAAGAGCATTTCGTACGCTGTTGGCAAGCGCGCTAACGCCAACACCCATGGTTCCGACTATCCATTGTGGGGACGGAAATCGGCCATCAGGCGGCCGGTTTCACGCTTGCAATCGCTGAATAACAAAGGGGCGGATCGTCGTCGGATGGCCAGGTCAAGGTCGCGGTCTTTGCCGTAGACATCTTCCCGGAAATGAATCCTGCCGAATTCGTCCACCCAGCCGGTGAAATAAACCAGAAAGACAGGTATGGACCGGTTGAGAACAATGGATCGCTCCCGGCCAGTCGCGATGGCCGCCTCCAGGCGGAAACGGTCCCAGTTCAGATCTTGCAGCAGGTATTGGGCCAATCTCAAGGGGTCTTCTACCCGCACGCATCCAGAAGAATAGGCGCGTTGCGGCCGGTCGAACAAAGCGGTTGACGGTGTATCGTGGATATAGATGCTGTTGCGATTGGGAAACATGAACTTCACACGTCCCAAGGCGTTGTGCACCGATGGCTCCTGACGCAGCCGATAGGGGAAGCGGGTGCCGGCCAGCTGGTCCCATGGAATCGTCAAGGGATCGAGCGCCGGTGCCTCCGCTTCCCACCTCTCAAATACCTGGATGCCTTGCCTGACCAGGTATCCTGGATCATGAATGATTTTTGGCAGTATATCCTGCCGGGCAATCTTTCGTGGAATATTCCAGTAAGGATTGACAGTCAGGTAGGTCATGCGTCCATAGAGGGTTGGGGTCTGACGGTCCGGTTTGCCGACGATGGCGCGCATGCGATGAACCGTCCGTCCATGTTCCACGACGCGCAGCGTATAATCGGGGATGTTGACCAGCAGATAGCGCTCGCCAAACCGGTCGGGATACCAACGCCAACGCTCCATGTTGAGGCGCAGCTGCGTGATTCGTGCATTAACAGAAACAGAGAGGGCGGCCAGCGTCCGCGGGCCCACAATACCGTCCGGTTCAAGCCCATGGCGGTATTGAAACCGCATCACTGCCGCTTCCAGCGGCCGGTCATATCGGTCAATGCCAAGGGGTGGCATGCGCAACAGGTCACCTGACAAGAACAGCCGCCTGCGAAGAACCGATACGCGGAGACCTTGATCCCCTCGACGCAAGCTCGGCCCCGGTGGAATGACCGGCCATCCGCCCACGATCTGTACCTGCTCGTATTGCCGCAGGGCGGATTTCAGGCGTTGATAGGCGTTCTGCTGGGGTTGCAGATTATCGAGACCGGCGATCAACCGGCCTGCTTTCACGGCGGTCGCCAGCTCCCCCGTTAGGTCCTTGATATCTCTGACGTGATCGGTGCGCTTTGGCGGGGTAAACGCATGCCGTGTCAAACGCCCCCGCGACAGGTGGGATGCATATCGGATCAATGCATCGGTCAACATCACATCCATTTGAATGCGCTGTTTCAGATCGGACGGATAAATGGTGCCGGTCAGGATGACCGGGTCTACCCCGTCCATCAACCAGGACGGGTTTAAATAGTCATCCGGATCCAGACCCTCTGCATGGGCGTTCCGAAGGGCTTTGAGCAACACCGTCCCCTGTGCGTTGAGACCGGTTGCGCTCACCCACAACGGCCGGTAACCGGCTAAACGATACAACCGTTCTATGGTGCCCGGCAGATCGTTGTCTGTCGTTTCAGCGCGCGCTCGATTGACGTGGGCTATCGTGGCCAACCATACTTGCTGTTCAAAGCCGTCCCATGCCCGACTGCCGTTGGCTGCAACCGCCATCGGTCCCAGCAGGAAAAGGGTCATACACACTAGTTGCCTTAAACGGACGGATGGCGTCATTGGTCTTCCATGGAGCGATCTTGCCCTTGGGTGAACCGCCTTGCGGCACGGATTCGCGTTGGGCGATGCATACAGTCCCCGATCGATCCCCGACGTGTGCGTGAAACGATGACCTGCAGGTGTCGATCGATGACCATTGTACCCGGTTTAGGATGAATGGGTCAGCTGGGTAAAAGACGGTATTTCAATTCGCGGCCGACGTCCGGAAAGGCCAAAGCGCGTTGGTGCCTAAATGGTGGCGCATCTTACCGCGTGCTCAAACCCGGTATAAAATCACTCAATCAAAATCCGGACCAATTTGTCGATTTTTGCGTCGATACAATCAATTCTATGAATTACTATGACTTACGAATTGTTGGCCATTGGCACTCCGCGTCAATGACGCAAAAAGTAAGAAAAATTTTTCATAAATTGGTTGAAATTTTAGACAGGTATATAATCTATGCCACATATCAGCACCATCCTTGAACCATGATCGGCGGATCGATTGTTCAGACCAGTAAGGCGTCTTGCTGCCGAAATCGGCGGCCAGCAAACCGGTATCCGGTTTCAATGGACCGGCGAGTTTTTTCTTGACAAAATCCAGGCAACTTCATAACTACTTTATAGCTACTTTGTGATTACCTTATAGCCTATTCAGGCCGTTCCAATTGGGGGTATGATGGTCACCCTGAAGAAAACAGCCGACAGCACCGCCTTCACCGCCAAACCTGGATCCGACGGCAACACGCGCCAGGCCGAGTTTAGAATTTTCGGTGAGGAAATGATCGAGAAAACGGTCAAATCCAGCGGAAAAACCGGTCGGATATATCTGCCTCCGGAATGGGTGGGTAAGCACGTGAAAATTATCCGTAGGGATTGAAGGCGGTGGAAAGGGATTGTACGGATAGAAACATCCATAACCCATGTGGCGGACAGGCATACCGGCGCTCCACACAGATAAAAAGGGGATACAAATAATGAGGTATGCAGAAACAGGCTTTAACTTAGAAATCGATCTAACCCGCGGAAACGTTGAGCGCGTGGCTACGGATCCATCGGATACGGAGCTTTACTTAGGCGGGCTGGGTACCAACGCCAAACTCCTCTGGGACCGGGTGCCCCCTGAAGTCGACCCCTTTTCTCCGGACAACCTATTGATATTCGCCGCAGGCCTTTTATGCGGCACACCGGCCACCGGCTGCAACCGCACCATCGTTTCTACCATTTCTCCCCAGACGCTGTTGATGGCATTTTCCATGATGGGCGGGTTTTGGGCACCGGAGTTGAAGTACGCCGGCTACGACAAAGTAATCATTCGTGGCAAGTCTCCCGATCTGGTTTATGTGTGGATCAAGGACGACAAGGTCGAGATACGGGATGCCACCCACCTGAAGGGTACCGGTGCAGTGGAAACTGCGGAGTGCATCTGCCAGGAGTTGAAGGAACCCAAGGCCCAGGTGGCGGCCATCGGGCTGGCCGGTGAAAACCGGGTGTATTATGCCTCCATCGAACAGGGACGATCCAGCGCCAGCCGCGGCGGCATCGGAGCGGTGATGGGCGACAAAGGCTTAAAGGCCATCGCTGTGCGTGGAACCAAAGATCTCAATATCGCCCGGCCGGTCGAATTTATGGAATTGTGTAACGAGGTGCTGGCATACATCAAATATCGCAACGACCATCCGATTCCG
>JASFFF010000163.1:0-7967 GCA_050124445.1 Desulfosarcina sp. | reverse complement strand
ACCCGCGGCTGCATCTGACCCGATCCTGATCGGTATTTCTAAAATAGTTGCCCATCCGGCCTTGGATGCCATTGAAAAGGGGATTCAGGAAGTGGTCAAAAAAGAATATCCCGATGCGCGCTTTGACCCTCAGAATGCCAATGGGGAGATGTCCACCGCCTCATCCATCGCCCAAAAATTCAAATCGGAGAATGTGACCCTGGCGGTGGGGATCGCCACCCCCACGGCTCAGTCGTTGGTCAATGCAATCAAAGACCGTCCGGTGATTTTCAGCGCGGTTACCGATCCAGCCGGCGCAGGCTTGGTCGCCTCCACCGATAAAGGTGAAAAAAATGTGACCGGCATTTCCGACATGACTCCGGTAAAGGCACAGATCGAACTGCTCAATAGTATCACACCGATTAAGACACTGGGACACGTGTACACCAGCAGCGAAGCCAATGCGGTGAGCCTGGCCAACATTGCCCGCGAGGTGTGCAAGCAAATGGGTATCAAGTTTGTCGAAACAACCGTCTCCAATTCCGCCGAAGTCAAGCAGGCCGTTCAGACCATTGCCGGCCGCGTGGATGGCATCTACATCTCCAATGACAATACAGTGGTGTCAGCCCTGGCTGCCGTGGCCAGTGTGGCCAAGAAACACAAGATACCGGTCATGTCCGCCGATCCGAGCAGTGCCGAAGCGACACCAATACTCGCCGCCTGGGGTCATGACTATTACAAGATGGGCAGAGCTACCGGCCGCTTGGTGATTCGCATCCTCAAAGGAGAAAAGCCCGAAAACATCCCTACCATCTACATGACCGATGCGTCTGACGTGGATCTGCTGATCAACCTGGACGTGGCCAACGAACTGGGTTTGACCTTTCCGGAAGCAGTTATTGCCAAGGCCAATAGCATTGTCGAAGACGGAAAGTTGATTAAAAAATGATCAGCGGTTGTTCCTGGGTGGTATCCGTTGAGTTGGGTGTGCGTGGCGTTATTTAATATTGATGGTTCTGTAAAACGTTCCAATGCGACCGCTTTTAAATGTGTTGTGGTCTTGAACGGCTTTGAGACCCGGTGTGATGGGTGAGCCACAATTACCAAATTGACCGGACACGGTCGGGCTGCAGAACCGATTTCAATTTCAGCCCTGTGGCGTTTGGTGGCAATTAAGAAAAAGGCGGAAGGCCTGGAAAAGACCGGCCTTCCGCCTTTCGTGTCAATTAAGGGACGGATTCATCATGCTTGAAGGCATTTTTGTAGAAGGGCTGATATACGCCATCATGGCACTGGGTGTGTTTTTCACCTTCCGCATCCTTGATTTTCCGGACCTCACCGTTGACGGCAGTTTCCCCATGGGGGCCGTGATCATGGCCACCTCGCTGACCGGCGGCCTCAATCCGCTGACGGGCCTTCTACTGGCTTTTTGCGGCGGTGTCCTAGCCGGTTTTGTTACCGCGGCCATCCACAACCGGCTAAAGGTGCCGCACCTGCTGGCCGGGATACTTACCATGACCATGCTCTATTCGGTGAACATCCGTATACTGGGCAATCGGGCCAATCTGCCGTTGCTGCGGGTGGACACGATTATCAGCCATGTGACTGCGGCCACCGAACGCCTGATCCCGGCCGACTGGGCTTCGCTGATCTTTTTCATCCTGGTGATTCTGGCCATCAAGTTGGCTCTGGACCTGTTTTTCCACACCGACATGGGATTGGTTTTCGGTGCACTGGGCAACAACGAACAGATGGTCAAGGTGCAGGGTGTCAATCCGGCCACCCTCAAGCTCATCGGTGTGGGGCTGTCCAATGGCCTGGTGGCCCTGTCCGGCGCCTTTGCGGCCCAGTATCAGGGATTTGCCGACGTCAACCTGGGGCAGGGGATTGTTGTGTCCGGGCTGGCTTCGGTAATGCTGGGCGAGTTTATCATCAAGTCCAACAGGATCGGCATGCTCACCCTGCGCGTGATCCTGGGAGCCATCCTGTTCAAGGCCATCATGTACCTGGGGCGTTTTTACGGCTATTACATCAACATGACCCCCAACGACCTGAAGCTGATTGCCGGCATCCTGATCATCGCCTCCCTGGCGATTACCAACTATCGTCGCATCCGTGGAAAGGGAGGGACTGCCGCATGATTCGCCTCGAAAATGTCAATTGCACCTTTCACGCCGGTACCCCCAATGCCAAAACCGTGATCCAGGATCTGAACCTGGCGGTAAGCCAAGGCGAGTTTGTCACCATTATCGGCAGCAACGGTGCCGGCAAGACCACCTTGTTCAACCTTATTTCCGGCAACCTAGCGCCCACCGCCGGCAGGGTGTTCATCAAAGACACGGACGTCACCGACCACCCGGAGTATAAACGGGCCACTTATCTGGGCCGCATTTTTCAAGACCCGCTGGTGGGCACCGCCTCCAACATGACCCTGGAGGACAACATGATGATAACCTGTAAAAAGGGTTTCAAATGGCCGGTAATCAGCCTCAACAACAAAATGCGGCGTTATTTCAAAAGTCAGCTGGTGAACCTAAAGATGGGGCTGGAGTCGCGAATGAAGGAGAATGTTAGCACCCTCTCCGGCGGCCAGCGCCAGGCGCTGACCTTGCTGATGATGGTCTTGTCAAACCCCGATATCGTCATGCTGGATGAGCACACCGCGGCCCTGGACCCGCGCAATGCCGCCATTGTCATGGACTTGACCACCCGCTTTATCAGCGAGCACCGGTTGACGACCCTGATGATCACCCACAACATGAACCACGCCATCGCCTACGGCAGCCGCCTGCTGATGATGGACGCCGGCGAAGTGATCATCGATGTCTCCGGTGCGGAAAAAGAAAAACTGACCGTACCCAAGCTGCTGGAGATGTTTTCTCAAATCCGCCGCAAGGAATTTGAAAATGACGAGGTGTTGCTGACCGCTGGCCAACGGAGCCAACCATCTGGTGACTGAGGCCACAGGCCGAACGTCTGTGATTAACGACGCTGCCGGTCCTGTTTAGAAATCCATATTGGCCGGCTCGTAGTACTCTTTGGGATGTTTGCACGACGGGCATTTGGGCGGTGGCTCGGTGCCCTCGACAATGTAGCCGCAGACACTGCACTTCCACTTGATTGCCTGTTCGCGCTTAAAAACAGTGCCGGATTCAACCAGTTCGAGCAATTTCTTGTATCGCTCCCTGTGGTGGGCTTCGATTTTGGCAACCTGTTGAAAGGCAATTGCGGCTGCTTTTTCTCCCTCTTCCTCGGCTTCTTTTGCAAATTTGGGGTACATGCTCTCGACTTCGTAGTCTTCGCCCCCCATTGCCTCTTTCAAATTGGCGATGGTATCCCCAATGCCGTTAAGCAGTAAAAGGTGATCCTTGGCGTGGCGCTTTTCGTTATCAGCCGTCTCCTCAAAAATCTTGGCGATGTAATGGTAGCCTTCCTTTCTGGCAACTTTGGCAAAAAAGGTGTACTTATTGCGCGCCTGGGACTCACCAGCAAATGCGGCCTTCAGGTTTTCGGTGGTTTTACTCATTTTTGCTCCTTTCGTTTTGCTTGTTGTTTGATGGTTTGCTGGTTAATTGGGTTTATGTTTGAGACATGCGTTGCAGAAGCCTTTTAGAATCACACGCTTGCTAATGATCTCAAACTGATGCTGCAGATTTTCGGGGACGGTTAGATCATCATAGGATGGGTCTTTGAAGTCTATGATCTCGCCGCATTGAATGCAATAAAAATGGTGGTGATTACTGACGTCTGGATCGAAACGCTTGGCGCCGCCGAATGTTTCCACCACATCCACGACGCCAATTTCGGCAAAGGTTAAAAGGGTGCGGTTAACCGTATCCAGGGAAATATTGGAAAAGTCCTTCTTGACCATCTGATAAATCTCGTCGGCAGTGGGATGGGTGCCCAGGCCTGTGAGCTTTTTGAATATGGCCACGCGCTGGGGGGTTATTTTGAGACGATGTTTCCGGCATGTATTCAGGAATGTCTGAATTGTGGCTTGGCGAGCGGCTATTTGCATATAACTCTTAAATAAGACTAATACCTATTTGTCAAGATTATTTTTGGTTGACTATCCAGTTTGCCCAAACATTCGCAGAGCCAACCATTGGGTCTTCGTCAGGATGATGCTGCGCCTCAAACGGTTAAAGCAGGCTTATAATGCTATTGCGGATCGGTGCCCGGAGGATGGCTTTGGAGAGCTTCAATTTATTGAAAGAACATCACCGGGGGGCAACCCTGGTTGCAGATAATTTAAGTCGATACACTTGAACCAAATCTGAGTCCGGTTACGTGTTACAACACTTAGATCGATGGAAGAAAAATTATTTTGAAGACTGGGTTTTTTTTTGCGGTGCGATGGGTGTGGTCCAGCAGTTTGTGGCGCCCTCATAGAGCCATTTGTCCGGAAACCCCCGTCGTTGAATAAAGGTCGGCCGTAAAGCCCATTGGGTCAGGGTTTCATAGGCTTCATGAATTTTGATAAACGTTTCCCGGCTGCCGCCTAAATCCGGATGATGTTTCATGGCTTGGCGGCGGTAGGCGCTCTTGATTTTCAGTTCCAGATTGGCGGGGGTCAGATCGTCGGCGTCCAGCTGCAACCGAACCAGGTTGCTGCTCTTTACCGAAGGGATGGTGAGGACGGCCGGCATGACGGAATTCAGCGGTGCGCTGTTTTTACGCGCCCGATCCAATACTTGCCTGGACGCCATGTAGCGTTTGTTGGTGCGATGCTTTTCGTCCCACCATAAATTTCCCAGCATATTGGATAGATGGCGGAAATCCTCCACCGGTTTGTTGCCCGGTGAGCGTCCGAGCATGTAGCTATGGATCAGCTGCATACCATACAGCAGCACATCCAACATGATGACGACATCCGTAAAGTAAAAGGTGGCGTAACGGGCGCCCAATGCCCGCAGCAGGCCGGTGCGTCGATTCAGCGAGGCCAGCAAATACTGCTGGCAGTCCATGGTGCAATAGCGACGGCGACGGCTTGGCAGACTATCGCCGCACGCCAGGCAACGACGATTGTATTGAGCAGCCAGTGTTGGCATCCATTGATGGGCATCTTCCGGCATAGGGATTCCATGCGACAACAAATCTCAGCGATCAGAAACGGTGTTTAGCCATCCGTCATACTAAGGCTTGAAATCATGGTTGACAACAAGGTGCGCATCACCAACTGCCGATTGGTTGTTTCAAGCCGGGCCTTTTGCACCCGATAGCAACCGCAGCGATTGAAGCACTGACATACTTTTGCCTTTCCGCCCCTTGGCCAAAAATGCAAGCCACCCGCTAAGCGGGTGGTCGTTGATTCGGTATGGTTGAAAGCAGTTGTCAATCTGCCAGTTTCAGGAGTCGGGCCGCACTTTGCCCGCAGACCATGTCGATGTCGGCCTGGCTCAGTCCGGCTTCGCGCATCTCTTTTCGATACCTTTCCGGCTTTAGTAGCGGGAAGTCGGTACCCAGCAACACCTTTTCCAGCCCCACCAACTCCTTGGCGTAGCGATAGATCCGGCTGTCGTAGAGAAACGGTGATGCCGCGGTATCGTAATAGACGTTTTTGAGGGTTTCCGTTACTGCTTTTTTAAGCAGGTTATAAAAAAACAATCCACCGCCCCAGTGGGCCAATACAATGGCATTGTCCGGAAAGCGGGCCATGGTTTCATAGATCTGAATCATGGTGTTGGGTGTTTTTCCCGGATAGAGATGGCCTACCTCTTCGTTGGTGTGCAGCAGCACGGGTACATCCCGTTCGCGACACATGGCCATGATAGGATCCAGGCTCAGCTGGCAGGTGCCGTCGATGCCGCAATCGTAAAAAGCCAGTTCCCCCACCCCGCTCAGGCCGGCATCCAGACAACGCTCTACCTCTTCGGCCGCGTCCGGGTTCAGGCTGTCCACACAGCACAGGCCCCTCAGGCGGTCGGGGTATCGGTTGACAGCCTCTATGACGTAATCGTTATTGCGTCGGCAGGTCTCGGGGGTGCGCCAGGGAAACCCGAACACCACCGATATGTCCACCCCTTGATCATCCATCATGTCGATAATGTCTGATGCGGCTGCCAATTTCGATTTGGGTGATTCGTAAAGCAACTTGAATTCCGGTTCGGCATCGAACATTCGTTTCCGGTGATTCCGGATATCAGCAGGAAAGGTGTGTACATGGAAATCGATGATCATCGATGACTCCTTGATGGGTGTTTTGTATATTGACTATGGCGCTTTTTCTTATACAATACAGGGCACACTTGCAACAGACAAGCTTGGCCGCCCAGATCCACCGCTGCCAACAGAAGGGACATCTAGGCTTGCGGGCAGCGAAAGCGAGCTTGAGCGAGCGAACCAGAAAGCGCTCTTCATCATTACGGCGAACATTTATGTTCCATTTTGAAATGGCAGCAATCGTAGGTGTCGCGAGTGGCCTGCGGGCGGTATGTCTCGGGGAAGGGGGAGGGCGTGCCGCGCCGACACCAGACGCCTCAGTGGGCTGTCAGTGTAAAGGTACCATGTTTCTGATCGCCGGCGTTCAACCGAAAACCAAACAGGTAGACGACAATCCGCAACGCTGCCCGGCCTGTGGGCTTACACAGGCATATACCACGCGGGTGGATCACTACCTGAGCCTGTTTTTCATTCCACTTCTCCGGGTTAAACAGGGCGAGCCGTTTTTGTTATGCCAGCGCTGCCAGGGGCCGGTAGATGGCTTTCAGACGTCACCCAGGCAGCCCTCGTCCGGCACTGCCAGGATTTGTGTGGCCTGCAAGCAGAACTTTGACAGTTCTTTCAAGTATTGTCCGCATTGCGGGCAGCGGGCCTGAACGGTGCCCCCTTACGAATACTGGCTTCCAGACAGACCGAATAGCCACTTTGCCCGGATGACAGCTGATGC
Organism: Desulfosarcina sp.; assembly: GCA_050124445.1. Lineage (GTDB taxonomy): Bacteria > Desulfobacterota > Desulfobacteria > Desulfobacterales > Desulfosarcinaceae > Desulfosarcina. The sequence goes on along the minus strand of JASFFF010000163.1, from coordinate 1,099 downwards.
GTTTTAGACGGATAGTGTGACACACCCCCTGCCGGGAATTGAAGAACCTCGCGGCAAGCTGCGAGGAATCTTCGACCGTTAAGAATTCTGTCAATTTTTTAGTAGAAAAACGAATGTTCGAAGAGGTGCGCATGCGAGTCTCAAAACGAGCCATCAACGGGTTGAGCCGACGTGAATTCCTGATCATGACCGGCCTGGCGGCCACCCATCTGGCGGTGGGTTGTGCCACCAACCCCGTGACGGGTGAATCGCAGTTTATGATCATGAGTGAGAACCAGGAGATCGCCATCGATCGGCAGCAGTCTCCCCACCAATTTTCGGCGGATTATGGCATCAGCCAGGACCGGGCCCTGCAAGATTATGTGCAGACCACGGGCAAACGGCTCATCGCCACCACCCACCGCAGCCACATGCCTTACAACTTCAACTGCGTCAACGCCAACTATGTGAATGCCTATGCATTTCCTGGAGGCACCATTGCCTGTACCCGGGGCATTCTGCTCGAGTTGGACAATGAGGCGGAGCTGGCCGCGCTACTGGGACACGAGCTGGGTCACGTCAATGCCCGACACACAGCGGAGATTATGTCCAAGGCCCAGCTGGCCAACATGGCCGTGGGGGGGCTGGCTGTCCTGACCAGTGCTGCCGTCGGCTCCGGTGCGGGCAGTCTTGCCGGGCAGCTGGGGCAGCTGGGGTCCGGAGCGTTGCTGGCCACCTACAGCCGGGACAACGAACGCCAGGCAGACAGCCTGGGTATGGATTACATGGCCCGCTCCGGATACGGCCCCCAGGGCATGGTCGGCCTTATGGACATGCTCAATGGTATGAACAAGCATAAAGCCAGTGCCGCGCAGCTTCTGTTCGCCACGCACCCCATGTCGTCCGAACGCTACCAAACCTCGGTGAATCAGGCCACCAATGACTACCGACAATACAGCGGACAGCCACTTTATCGGGAACGCTATATGGATACCACCGCCGCCCTGAGAAGGCTAAAAGGCCCCATCAAGAAGATGCAGGAAGGCGAAGCGGCCCTGGGCAAGCAACAGTTCAGCCAGGCCGAAGAGCGCTTCAATCAGGCCCTGAACCAGGCCCCCAA
>JASFFF010000162.1:0-7978 GCA_050124445.1 Desulfosarcina sp. | reverse complement strand
TATGGGTTGGCCTTGGGTCGCGACCAAATAATGAGAATTGGCGAGATTACAGATGGGTGGACCGGTGGACTGGTTCTGGTTTGGGAGGTATTAAGTCGTGTGCCTGATGATCAACGGTCGGCATTTGTCGATAAGGGGTTGCCGGCCGCCATGCAAGGCCGGCGGATCTCCTATTTTGCTGAATCGATCTTCTCCGGCCTGGATGAAACGACTCGGTCCTTTCTGATTCGATCAGCCATTTTTGATACCATCCAACCGAAAATGGTCGGCCGCTTTTTGCAGAATCCGGCTGGGGTAGATGTTGAAGCCATTGTCGACACCATGGTGCGACAGAACATGTTTATTCATCCCTTTTTCGATCCGGCTTCCGGATGGGGGTATCGATATAACCAGTTGTTCCGTGATTTTCTGCTCAACCAGTTTCATCAGACCCTGGATCAGGCGACACAGCGGTCGCTGTTGACTCGGGCGGCCGACCTGGCCTGGAATGCGAACAACTTCGAAGGTTCCATTCAGTTATTTCTAAATGCCAAGGCATATGAAAAAGCGGCTGCGGGAATCAAGAAAATCGCCATGGGGCTATCGGTCCAGGGACGCTTTGCTGATCTGGCGGGTTGGATCGACCGCCTGCCTGAAAAGATGATCGAGGAGGATGCGTGGCTCTTTTTTTACAGGGCCATGGGGCGACGCATCCGCGGCGGGCGCAGGAACATCGAGTCCTTTTCCGTGGCGCTTGACCGTTTCAAGACCGAAGGAGACCAGCGAGGGCAGCTGCTGGCCCTGGCCTACCTAATTGAAACCGCTGTTTTTATTGGCTACTCAACCACGATGCTGCACCGCTGGCTCGAAGCGGCCTGGGCGATGCTAGAACGGGTAAGCCAAGACCGGTATTATCCTTTCGCCAAAGCGGTGTTGTGGATGCAGGTGGCTTTCGGCTACCTATCCGACGCCAGCGATCTGCAAAAAGGCCTGTCCGCCTGCCGCAATGCCTTGCTGTTGGCCAAGACCATTGGCGACGAAACGCTCACCGTGAACGCAACCATCATTTTTGCTTTCGGGTCGACGTTGACCGGAGAATTCACTTCGGCGGAAAAATCCTTGGATACCATACAGCAACTGGTGGGGGCCGTCTTTCCGGAGTATCGTGCCTTGCAGAATATTGTCCGTTTGGAGCTGACGCTGTCCAAAGGCGACCTGGCAGGTGCCCAACATCTGCTCAATGCCAACCAGGCGGAAATCGACACGTTTGGCTTGCTGTTTCTCTACCCCATCCATGTGGATCTTTCCGGCCTGCTTCAGATTCATCAAAGACAATTCAATCTGGTGGGCCAAACGGCGCGCCACCTCGAGGACGTGGCGACGCTGGCGGCCAATCGATTCTACAAAGGCTTGGCCTATCGCTTGCGCGCATTGAAGGCGTATCACCAGGAGCGTTTCGAGCAGGCGCGACGGTGGAGCAAACGGGCGACCGAGGTGATTGAGGAGTGCCTGGGAGACAGCATTCATCTGTTTCGCTGCCGGCTGATTCAGGGAATGGTGGCCTATCATCTGCACGATCTGAATGGTGCCCAGCAAGCCCTGGAGGCGGCCCGTGCGTTTTTCTCGCGCATGTCCAGCCACCTGTCGCTGGTCGAGGCCCACTTGGGTCTCTCCTTGGTTGAGAAGGCCATGGGGCGACGGGAGGCGGCAGACCGTCATGTTGAAGCCGCGTTGGTCGCGGCGGTGGCTCAAGGATACGAAGCGATGCCCATATTGTCTGCCCGTGACCTCTCGGCGGCATGCCGGCCGGCATGCGATCACACCCATCCCGGTTGCGCCGATCTGGCCCGCCGATTCTCAAAGGAGGCCAAGGCAGGAACCAAGACAATCGCAGCTGCCAATACAGCCCAACCCGCCCAACCGATCCGGTTGCTTTCCCCGATGGACCCTTCTGAAGTATTGAGACCCCGGCTAACCATTCGGACCCTTGGCAGGTTTGAGGTTCATCGTATCGACGGTGCACCGATTTCCGATGTCCAGTGGTCCGGCTTGCGCCAACAATTACTGCTCAAGGCCATTGTCGTCAATGGTTGTCGGGAGATCCCCATAGACATTCTCATGGACGCCCTTTGGCCGGACAGCAGCACCGAAGCGGCCGTCAAGCGCTTCAAGGTGACCCTCCATCGGTTGCGCAAGATCCTCGAGCCGGACTTGGACCCGCACGCCGGTTCGTCTTTCATCGTTTTGAAGGATGGCCGAATCAGTTTGGTCACCCAATGTTGTTGGGTTGATGTCGACGCGTTTTTATCTGTCTGCGACGCGATCCGCCAGCTGAAGCATGACGATGATGACAACGGTCTGCTTGCGGCCTGTCGACGGGCTGAAGAAATCTACGGCGGCGATTTCCTTCCAGAAGAGCCCTATTTGAGCTGGGCCGAGACGAAACGAACCGCCTTGAAAGCCCAATATCTCGTCGTTCTCTTGGAGATGACCGAGCTATTCAATCGAAGAAACGACCTGCTAGAGGCGGCGCAATATTGCTGTCGTGCAGTCCAGGTCGATCCTTTGTCCGAGCAGGCCCACCAGCAGCTTATGCGCCTGCTACATCGTCAAGGAAGGCACAGTGCCGCCCTCAAGGTCTACCGTGATTTGACCAAACACCTGGCCGCGGAACTGGATACGGTGCCCGATCCGAAGACCACCCGAATTTACCAACAGATTAAACAAGCACAAAAATAGATGCGTCGGCGTGGATCCAGGCGGTTAAGCGTTTCGTCTCTAATTGGCCTCTTCTCATGGCTGCTTGTAACCTTCTTGTATCCTTTTTGTAACCTGATTTGTGATAAATGATCAATTGAAGAGGGGGGCCGCCTGCCATACGGATGATCCGGGAAACCCCCCAGTCAGATTCCCGGGCCTTCACTTGCCAAGCCGGCACCTCCAGGTCAACGTCTGGGACGTCATTTCGGCCAGCGAAAGGATGGCGTTTGATCAATTGCCTACTGTAAAATCCACTTGCGGCGACCTCAAACGCGAGGTTGTTTTGCCGCAACCCCAAACAAAAGGAGACCGATTATGGATGTCAACCGCAGGCAGTTTATTCAGATCTCCGGTGCCACGGCTGCCGGCCTGGCGGTCGGTGGGCTGGGTTTCGACCTGAATCCGGTCAAGGCTCACGCCGGGATGCTGAAGACCAAGTATGCCAAGGAAACGTCTACCATTTGCTGCTATTGTGCGGTGGGCTGTGGCGCCATCGTCCACACCAGCAAGCGGGGAGACGGTCGGGTGATCAACATCGAAGGCGACCCCGATCACGTCATCAACCGAGGCGCGCTGTGCTCCAAAGGCGCCTCCCTGAAACAGCTGGTCGAAAATCAGAACCGACTCACCCAGCCCATGTACCGGGCACCCTATTCGGACCAGTGGCAGAGGGTCTCCTGGGACTGGGCCCTGGAAAAAATTGCCCATCGCGTGCGCGAAACGCGGGATGCCGGCTTCACCTTCAAAAACGACAAAGGCCAGGTTGTCAACCGCACCACGGCACTGGCATCGGTGGGCAGCGCAGCCATGGACAACGAGGAGTGCTGGACCTACCAGGCGCTCATGCGCGCCCTGGGGCTGGTGTATATCGAACACCAGGCACGCATCTGACACAGCGCCACGGTTGCGGCTCTGGCAGAGTCGTTCGGACGCGGTGCGATGACCAATCACTGGATCGATATTCGAAACAGCGACTGTATCCTGATTATGGGGAGCAACGCCGCTGAAAACCACCCGGTGTCTTTCAAGTATGTCACAGAGGCCATGGACAAAGGGGCCACGCTGATCAGTGTGGATCCACGCTTCACCCGGACCTCATCCAAGGCGGACATATACGCGCCGCTGCGGTCGGGCACCGACATCGCTTTTCTCGGGGGCATGATCAAGCATATTCTGGACAACGATCTATACAGCAAGGAGTACGTGGCGCTGTACACCAATGCGCCCTTTATCGTCGGGAAGAAATACGGTTTTAAGGACGGCCTCTTCTCCGGGTATGAAAAGACGCCTGAGGGGCCGGCGCTGGGCAAATACGAAAAATCCCGGTGGGCCTTCGAAATGGACAAGAACGGCGTGCCCAAGATGGACCGCTCGCTTAAGCACCGGCGCAGTGTGTTCCAATTGCTTAAGAAGCACTTCAGCCGCTACGATCTGAAAACCGTTTCCATGGTCACTGGCACCCCCGAGGCCGACCTGAAGCGGATCTACGATATCTACAGCGCCACCGGCAAGCGCGGCCAGGCCGGCACGATCATGTACGCCATGGGATGGACGCAACACACCACCGGAACCCAGAATATTCGAACCATGGCCATCATTCAGCTGCTGCTGGGCAACATGGGCGTGGCCGGTGGCGGCGTCAACGCCCTGCGCGGTGAATCCAACGTCCAGGGATCCACCGACCACTGCCTGCTGTGGCACATCTGGCCCGGCTACCTCAAAACCCCGCGGTCGTCCAACGTCTCCCTGGCGGCATACAACGAAAAGTGGACACCGGTCAGCAAAGACCCCCTGTCGGCCAACTGGTGGCAGAACTATCCCAAGTACAGCGTCTCCATGCTCAAGTCCTTTTTCGGCGAGGCGGCCAACGCGGGCAACGACTTCGGCTACCAGTGGCTGCCCAAGGTGGACGACGGCAAGGGCTACTCCTGGTTCGATCTGTTCGACGCCATGTACAAAAAGGAGATCAAGGGGTTTTTCGCCTGGGGCCAGAACCCGGCCTGCAGCGGCTCCAATGCCGGCAAGATCCGTACGGCTATGGGCAATCTGGACTGGATGGTCAACGTCAACCTCTTCGACAACGAAACCGGATCATTCTGGAAAGGTCCCGGCATGGATCCGGGCAGCATCAAAACCGAAGTCTTCATGCTGCCGGCCTGCGCCTCGGTGGAAAAAGAGGGCAGCATCACCAACAGCGGTCGCTGGATGCAGTGGCGCTACAGGGGTCCCAAGCCCTTGGGCAACAGCCGGCCGGACGGCGACATCATCATGGATCTGGGTCAGAAGATTAAAGAGGTCTATGCCGGCGGCGGAATGTTTCCCGATCCGATTGTCAATCTCAAATGGGATTATGCCACCAACGGTGCCTACGATCCCCACAAGGTGGCCAAGGAGATCAACGGCTACTTTGTCAAAGATACCAGTGTCAAGGGAAAGACCTTCAAGAAAGGCACCCTGGTGCCCAGCTTCGGCTTCCTGCAGGCCGACGGCTCCACCTCATCGGGCAACTGGCTCTACTGCAACAGCTACACCGAAAAGGGCAACATGGCTGCCCGCCGCAGCCAGAAGGACGCAGCCAACAACATCGGCCTTTATCCCGAGTTTGCCTGGTGTTGGCCGGTGAACCGGCGCATCATCTACAACCGGGCCTCCGTGGATGCCAAGGGGGTACCGTGGGACCGCAAGGATTGGGTGGTATACTTCAAAGGCGAGGAGAAAGACGGCAAGTATGTCTCCCGCAAGTGGCTGGGGGATGTGCCGGACGGCGGCTGGTATCCGCTGCAGAACCCGGACGGCTCCTGGCGGGCCGATGCCAGGCATCCCTTCATCATGCGCAAGCACGGCCATGCCCAGATCTTCGGTCCGGGCCGAGCCGACGGGCCCTTTCCCGAGCACTACGAGCCACTGGAGTGCCCGGTGGAGAAAAACTACCTCAACGCCCAGATGGTCAACCCCACGGCGGCCGTCTATTCCACCAAAGCCGATACCCACGCTACCTGTGATCCGCGTTATCCGTACGTCGCCACCACCTACCGGGTCACCGAGCACTGGCAGACCGGGCTGATGACCCGCACGCAGAGCTGGCTGATGGAGATGCAGCCCCAGATGTTTGTCGAGATCAGCCAGGAACTGGCCCGGCTCAAGGGTATCCAAGACGGCGAGCGGGTCAATGTTAAATCTGCCCGCGGGCAGGTGGAGTGCAGCGCCATTGTCACCAAGCGCTTCAAACCGTTCATGATCGGCGGATTGACGGTTCACCAGGTGGGGATTCCCTGGCATTACGGATGGCGCTGGCCGTCCAGCGGCAAAGAGGAGAGCGCCAATCTGCTCACACCGCCGGCAGGCGACCCCAACACCCGGATTCCGGAAACCAAGGCGTTCATGGTCAACGTGGTAAAAGCGTAAAAGGAGGAAATCGGCATGAGCTACGCATTTTTTATCGATACCGACCGGTGCACCGGGTGCAGGGGCTGTCAGGTGGCCTGCAAGCAGTGGCACGACCTGCCGGCTGAAGAGACCGAAAACCGGGGCAGCTATCAAAATCCGTCCGACCTCTCTTTCGCCACCTACAAACTGGTTCGCATGCGGGAGGAAGAGATTGACGGCAAGTTGAAATGGCTTTTCCTTCCGGATCAGTGTCGCCACTGCATCGAACCGCCGTGCCTGGAAACGGCCGAAGACGAACAAGCCATATACAAGGACCGGAAAACCGGTGCGGTTGTTTTCACGGCCAACACCAAGACTCTGGATGCGGCAGAAATACTCGAGTCTTGTCCTTACAACATCCCGCGCAAGTCTGATGACGGCACCTTGGCCAAATGCGACATGTGCAATGATCGTGTGACCAACGGCCTGCTGCCGGCGTGCGTGCAGACCTGCCCTACAGGAACCATGAACTTCGGCCCCCGTCAGGAGATGCTTGCTTTGGCGAATCAGCGACTCTCCAGGGTGATGAAAAAAAACCCCAGGGCTCAGCTTGTTGACGCGGACGACGTCAACGTGATCTACCTGGTCACCGAAGCACCGAATGCCTACTACGAATTTCTCATGGCTTCGGCCGGTGCCCACGATATGACTCGGCATGCGGCCTTGAGAAAAATGATGCGCCCGTTCACCCGGGCGTTGGTTCATCTTGGCTGACGCCGGCATCGCCTGACAGGCGCGGGCCCGTAGTCGTGGCATTGGCTTCTATGAAAGGAGCCAATGTGGGCCTTCTGCGTTTCTCTCGCTTTCAGGAGAGGCTGCTGCTTATGCGGCGCCTCTTCTTTTTTGCCCTGATAGTTGGAAAGGAACAGGTTTATGACCGGTACTCCCCCTTGTGACGTGACGGCCGTAGAGGCGGCCGCGGCCCTGTTGACCGCCGAACGTCCCGCCTATGCATCGATTATCGGGTTTTATGGTGCGGTGTTCGTGGCTCAAGCCCGAATGGTCGGCACGGTCTCTCCTGAGACGATCCAGCTCGACGAATCGCTTGTCGAGACGAAAGTAAACCAGGGATTCTCGCTTATCGAACCGGCCGCGTTCACCGTTGATACGCCCATGGCAGAAAACCTGTTGATCCGGATTTGCGATATCGCCGTCCATTCGGGGGAAAAGCTGGGTCTCGCCGGCGAGGCCTTGATGGGGAGCATAGATGGTGGTTTGGACATGGACGGGTTGTTCGCTGACATTCTGGATAACCAGGGGCGAATCCGTGAATTGGCCGATACCTTGGATGTCCCGCAAGAAGTGCTTTCCCTGCTTTTCTATCTGGCCATCAAACCCAGTCTCGAGATCGGCGCTCGAATGCTGTCTGATCATCTGACCGATAGTCAAAAAAACCGCAGCAGCTGTCCCATCTGCGGCAGCGCACCCATCATCGGAGAACTGGACGCCGAGGGCAGCCAGTGGCTGCATTGCGGATTGTGCTGGCATCGCTGGCCGTTCGTACGCTTGGCCTGCCCTTTTTGCACCCGTGATAAGGATCGTCCCCAAGAGTATATCTACACCGAATCGGAGCCTGAGTACCGGGTGAATCTGTGCAGTGGCTGCCGGCACTACCTGAAGGTGGTGGACACGCGCCATTTGACCCGCACCTTTTGTCCGCCGTTGGAGCAGGTGGCCTCCCTGCACCTGGACATGCTGGCCACGCAAAAGGGGTATTCACATCCTTTGGGCGCGGGAAGTCCAATGCAGTAGATGGGATCAGTTTTACTTCGGCCTGTTTTAAAAAATCTGAGGTGGTGGCCAAAAGCCGTGC
>JASFFF010000161.1:0-7990 GCA_050124445.1 Desulfosarcina sp. | reverse complement strand
CAAACACGCCTTGTTATCACCCCTTGCCGCAACAGCGCGGGGCCGGCATGGCTTCAGGTCGGCATGACGGCGTTCCAAGCGGGTATTTACAACCAAGGAAGGGCAGGACTTTCTAAGCGGCAGCCAAGAAATCTATAAATATTTGCTAAAGATGTCAATTGTCAACTTGCGGCCCGCTATCCCCCTGCTGCCCGCCTAAAAGGAGATATCAAATGGGATTCAAAGATAACTTGCTTCGGAAAATCGAGATCGACCATCTGGTAAAGACCATTGAGGGCTCGATTGGCACCGTGGACAGCGGCAAACGCATCGACACGTCCATTTTGGGTCAATTGATGACCTATTTTCCCTGGAAACACCAAGAGGCACGTGACCTGGAGCTGTATCTGGAAGCCGATGATGCGGAGAAGACGCGTATCTTGGTGCTGGACAACGATTTGACCATCTATCACACCAGCATCGATGACGTGCTGTTAAGAAAAAGCCCCACGGTGAAAGAGATGGTGAGCATCCGCAACGCCATCAAAATTCTAAACGACAAGGATGTGGTCATGAGCCGGAAAGCGACATCCTTGGCCGTTATACAGGAAATCTGCATCGGTATGCTGGATCTGGAATACTCGGAATCCGACATCGCCGACATCGCCGCCGAAGGGGCTGCTTCGCTTGAAAATGGTTATGCTGAAGGCGTGCAGGAGAGCCTGAGACTGTTCGCGGAATTATTGGGGTTGGTGCCGGCCCCCAAGGCCTTTGCCCTGAAGCACCACGACATCTACGGCACCATCGCGATAAAGCCCGATGGTGAGACCACCCTGGGCCCCTTGGTGATCTTTAGCCGGGTGCACGGCACGCTAACCTGCCTGGAGGGACCGCTGAGCAGCCGCGACAAAGGGCGTTTCGACCGGCTCAAGGCGGTGGTCGCCGGCGATGCCGATGCGGCCGCTTCGGGAAGAGCGGTTTTCGAACTGATGAAGGACAAGGTGTTGGCAGCCAATTCCAGCCTTTCGTGAGCGGTGGTCCGAACACAAATAATGCGGTTGCATGAAATAGACCTGCAGCAACCGGTGCCAGCCCGTGGTTTAATTTGTTGACGGCCGGTGGTCTTGCCAGGTGTGGTATCCGATCAGGAATCGATAAAATCCCTTAGATCGATCACCTTTCCTTTGTCTCGGGGTTTTTTCTCCAGATTCTGCATGGCACCCGCCCGCTTTTTCCGGCGGATCTGATCAACGATTTCCCTGAGTTTGGGGTTGTCGGCGATCAATTCCCGGATCTGCTTGTCAAGGGCTTCCCAGCGGGTTTCCAGGGTGTCTGTTGCCAGGGTAAAGGACGCGATGTCGCTGAGCAGGCGGGCCAGATGAAGCATCATGCCATGGTGGGTGATACCCTGGAGGTATGCGGGACAGTGACCCCAGAAGCTGGCCCCCAAAAGTCCCTGTTTTCGGCAGGTCTCCAAGATAATCGTATGGATGGCGCTTGGGCCTTGATAGTTGATCGGAACCACCCCATGACGACTGAAAATGTGCGCATAATCGCTGCCGGTGGCCACCGCTGAAATGATTCGGTCCGTGTGCAGCACGTTGTCGAACATGCTGCCTAAACTGATCACTGCCTGGGCATTCAGGCGCCGGGCCAGACCTGCCAGTTCCTGGGAAAAATGATACCAGCTGAGGTTGGGTTCATCGGCGATGAGCACTACCAGATCGTTTTCATCGGGTTGGGTTTTTATGCTGAAAAAGCTGCCGCCGGGTGGATTGATCGATATCATCCGGCCGGATTCGATGTTTACCATGGGACGGGTTTCATCATAGCGATAGCAGCGATCAGGATCCATCCGTCCGACCGATCGTCCCGCCAGTGAATCCACGATATAGGCGGCCATGCCGGATGATACCTCCAGGGCGTTTCCCCAACCCCGAAACCCGATAATAAACACCGGCGTCCTGACGTCCGGTATGGTTTCCAATTGGAATGTATCGTATTGCATGGGGTCTTCCTGTTGGTCCTACCAATGGCCATCGCCTCAACCCTTGGTAGGCGCCTATGGTTGAGGACCCGGGTGTAGCGCCGGATGGGCAACAGCCCAAAAGCAGTCGCCGGCCTGACGGAGTGAAGCGTATGTGGCGTTGAGCAACGCCGTCGTTGACACTGAAACCGTAATTGAGATGGTTGCCTCTATTTTCAGCGGGAATGGTTCGCCTGTCAACAGACAAGCGATTGTAGGCATACTTTCCTTCAGGTTAACCTTTTTTCAGGTTTAACTCAGGGTAGAGTCGGTGGGCACAATCGGGGCAAATCCCATGGGTGAAATCGGCTTCGGAATGACCGGCGATGTATTCCTCAATCTGCTGCCATTCTTTGTTGTCTTCGTTGCGGATCCGTTTGCAGGCGGCGCAGATGGGCAACAGGCCGCTGAGGGTGCGGACTTCGCGCTGCGCATTACGCAGCTGTGTGATCATGAATTCGCGCTCTCTGGCTGCTTGGTGCTTGATGATGGCGATTTCGATGGCAGCACGCAGCTCATTGATATCATACGGCTTGATGATATAGCCATATGGGTTGGTCAGTATGGCGCGTTCGAAAATCTTCTGGTCGGAAAGGCAGGTCATATATACGATGGGTACATCCGACCCCTCTCCAATCTTGGCAGCGGCTTGGATGCCGGTCATCTTTCCTTTGAGCAGGATATCCATGGTGACCAGGTCGGGATGATGCCGATAGACGGCGCTGATGGCTTCCAAACCCGTTTCGGCGGTGGCGCATACCTGGTAGCCCAGATTTTCCAGCCGCGCTGTAAGGACCGTGCAAACGTTGGGATCGTCTTCCACCACAAGGATCTTGACCGTTTTTTTCATGCGGCACCTCACATTGGTTGTGAGTCCCCGAAATTGCAAATATTGCACATGGGGTTACTCTTTGTGCACAGGCTTGCCGATTTGTTGGGCAAGTCGGCCTGTCAATGGTCGTCGTGATGCCGCCAGTGCACGGCAACCGGGGGCTCGGCTCATTGAATCCCCTAGGCGGTCAACTTCCTTCCAGCTGCCCACTGCCAATGGTCGCAGCAAGTTTCTTGCCATACCACAAGAATACCCCCCCCAACCTGGTAAATCGAAACCGGGCGCCAACCCAATGACTGCTGGTTAACAACCATACAAGCTGAGACCCCGGAGATTGGTTATCGGTATGCAGGTCTCAAGGTGGCACAAAATAGACCAATATGTTTCTATGCAAAAGAACAAAAAAACCTTGACACCCCAATCAAAAGCCCTTACACAGGTTGGAAATTTTTTCTTTGGGAGCGTGGCATAGTGGATCCGTACCCGCAATTGAGCAGTGTGCATCGGCCATGGCCAATATTCTGATGGTGGGTCTGGCAGGTGTAGGAACCAGCCGGGTCTGATCCGTTTACACCAAGCCAATTCGCTGTCGCAGGCAGTCCCATAGATGCCCGCGACCGCCGGTTCAGGGTCGTGGCAACAATCACGGCCTTTTTTGTTGGAAAAAAGGAAGTCATATGAAGCTGAATGAATTTCCCAATCGGGAACAGTTTGGTTCATTGGCCCAAACCTGCAATGTGATCCCCGTATGTCGAGAGATTCTGGCGGACATGGAAACGCCGGTGTCGCTGCTCAACAAATGTTACCGTACTGACGGGCAGGCTGCACGCAGGCCGATATTCTTGCTGGAGAGTGTCGAAGGTGGTGAGAAATGGGGCCGTTACAGCTTTCTGGGCAACTCGGCGCGCATGCACGTCAAGGTCTTTGCCGATCATGTGGCCATTTCCGGTAACGGACACGACGACAAGCTGCCCCACCACGGCGATCCACTGGAAACCTTGAGACGATTCATGCAGCGCTTCCGCCCGGCCGAAATGGTCGAGCTGCCCCGGTTTTGGGGGGGACTTGTCGGGTATCTCACCTATGAGATGGTCTCCTTTTTCGAGCGCATTCCCAACCGCCTGCCGTCGGACGCTCCCTTGGCCCACTTTATCATTTGCGATGAACTGCTCATCTTCGACAACATCCGCAACACCCTGGTTTGTGTTGCCATTGCCTTTACCGAGGGCTTTGTGGATTCCAGCGCCGCTTTCGCGGATGCGTTGTCGCGTTTGGATGCCATGCAGCAGCGCATGGCCATGCGCCACGACAATGCAGTACCGGCACCTTCCGGTGCCAACCGGTCCATCGCCCCTTTGCTGTCGGCGGATGCATTCAAGGCGCAGGTGGCCACGGTAAAGGACTACATCCAGCAGGGTGATGTGATCCAAACCGTTATATCGCAGCCATTCCAATGCGATGCGCCGGAGGATATCATTTCGGTCTATCGCGCCCAGCGCTATGTGAATCCATCGCCCTATCTCTACTTTTTTCATTTCGACGCCATGGCCCTGGTGGGATCCTCGCCGGAAACCATGGTGCGTCTTGAAAATCGGGTCGCCACGCTGCGGCCCATCGCCGGCACCCGGCCGAGGGGCGACAGCGAACAGGCCGATCGCGCCCTGGCCTCTGAATTGCTCGCCGACGAAAAGGAGCGTGCCGAGCACCTGATGCTTGTGGATCTGGGACGCAACGATCTGGGGCGCGTGGCGCGCACGGGGTCGGTGCAGGTAACGGACCTGATGGTCGTAGAACGCTACTCCCACGTCATGCATCTGGTTTCCAACATCAACTGTGATCTGGATGATCACCATGACGCATGGGACCTGCTGCGCGCCGCTTTTCCGGCCGGTACCCTTTCCGGTGCCCCGAAAGTAAGGGCCATGGAAATAATTGACGAGTTGGAACAAGCCCCCCGAGGGCCTTACGGCGGCGCCGTGGGATACGTTTCGTTCAGCGGCAACATGGACCTGGCCATTACCATCCGGACGGCCTGTATCGAAAATGGCGTTCTCACCGTGCGCGCCGGGGCAGGGATCGTGGCTGACTCCGATCCGGAAGCCGAACGCCTGGAAACGGTAAACAAGGCCATGGCCATCCAACGGGCGTTAGAACTGACACATCAGGGAAGGGGGGGATCACCATGATACTGATGATCGACAATTACGACTCCTTTACCTATAATCTGGTCCAGTATCTCAGGCAGATCGGTGAATCCGTCGACGTCAAAAGGAATGATGCCATCAGCGTGGACACGATTGCAGAGATGGCCCCGCGTGCCATCGTCATCTCCCCGGGTCCAGGACGGCCGGAAACGGCCGGTATCTCTGTGGAGACAATCCAACGCTTTTCCGGCCGAATTCCCATTCTCGGTGTCTGCCTGGGACACCAATCCATCGCCCATGCCTTCGGCGGAGGGGTGATTGCCGCTCAGCGCCTGATGCACGGCAAGACCTCGGCCATCACCGCTGACGGTAAGGGTGTGTTTGCCGGCATCAAACAACAGTTCCAGGCCATGCGCTACCATAGTCTGGCAGTGGATGGGCGGCATCTGCCCGATTGCCTGTTGGTGTCGGCCACCGCCGAGGATGGCGAGATCATGGCTATCCGGCACCGCACCCATATCACCGAGGGAATCCAGTTCCATCCCGAATCGATCATGACGCCGGTGGGAAAGCGGCTGCTGCGCAATTTTATCAAAATGATTCCCCACGACGCGGTGGCCGCCGGTTAGCCTGGCGATTGGGTGCCTATCCCCTTCGCTTGGCTGCATTACGCGCCAGTCGGCACGGCAATGACCCTTCGTATTCAAAGGAGACGTGAAACCATGTTCAAAGATCACTTGGCAGCCATTATCAGTCGAACCGATTTGAGCGAATCCAAGATGGCCGAAATGATGTCGACCATCTTTGACGGCCAGGCCAGTGACGCCCAGGTGGGCGCCATGATGGCTGCCCTGGCCACCAAAGGCGAGACTTTTGAAGAGCTTGCCGGCGCTGCTCGGGCCATGCGCAAAAGGGCCCAGCGCATCCAGGTGGCCGCCAGACCAGTGGTGGATACCTGCGGCACCGGTGGAGACGGACTCAAAACCTTTAACATCTCTACGACCACGGCATTCGTGGTGGCCGGCTGTGGGGTGACCGTGGCCAAGCACGGCAACCGCAGTGTTTCGTCCAAATGCGGCAGTGCGGATGTCCTGGAATGCCTGGGCATTAACCTGGACACGGATCCGGAGGTGGTGGAGGAGGCGGTGCAGGAGGTCGGTATTGGTTTTCTCTTTGCCCCGCTCTACCACAGCGCCATGCGCCATGCCGCCAAGGCGCGCATGGAAGTGGGTTTGCGAAGCATCTTCAATATGCTGGGCCCGCTGACCAATCCGGCCGGGGCCAACTGCCAGCTCCTGGGGGTCTTCGCCCCTCAATTGACCGAGATGTTTGCCGAGGCCCTGCGCCTGCTGGGGGCCAAGAGCGCCTTTGTGGTTCATGGGCACGACGGGTTGGATGAAATTTCCGTGTGCGCGCCCACGCGGGTTTCGCAATTGGAAAACGATACGATACGCACCTATGATATTTATCCCGAGCAGTATTTCGGCCAACTGGCCCAGCCGGACCAGATGGCCGGTGGCGCCCCCGAGGTTAACGCCTCAATCACACACAAAATCTTGAAGGGAGAGAAAGGTGCCAAGCGCGATGTCGTTCTGCTCAATACCGCAGCGGCGCTGGTTGCCTGCCAGAAGGCGTCGGATTTGAAAGAAGGCATCGCCCGGGCCGAGCAGGCCATCGACAGTGGCGCCGCGATTGGCAAACTGGAGGCCCTGGTTGCATACACCCGTGACAATGGTTAATCTGTTTGTACTATTGGGTACAAGCGATTTTAGAGCTATAGGGATAGCCATTCATGTCAAGTGATTTTCTCACTCGGATCATCAAGCAAAAGGGCCGCGAAATCTCCCAGGCAAGAAAAGAAATCGCCGAGGGACGGTTGGCGGAGCTGGCCCGACAGCGAACGGACTTCAGACCTTTTTTTGAGCCGCTTGCCCGTCCGGGGCCCAGTGGGGTAAACATCATCGCCGAGATCAAGCGAGCATCACCCTCCAAGGGAGACATTCAAAGCGACCTGGATGCGGCCGCGACCGCTGCCCGATATGAACGTGGTGGTGCAACCGCGGTTTCAGTTCTCACCGACCCCACCTATTTTAAGGGCCACATGGATGACTTGAAAGCGGCGCGATCGGCCTGCCGCCTGCCCGTACTGAGAAAAGAGTTCATCATCAGCCGCTACCAGGTATACGAGGCGGGTGCGGCCGGTGCAGATGCCATTTTGCTGATTGCCAGAATTCTCGGTGCAGAAAAACTCAACCAGCTGTATCTGCTGTGCCGCGACCTGGGCATGGATGCCCTGGTTGAAATCCATACACTCGACGATGCCCGCATGGTTGCCGCATCAGATGCGCAACTGGTGGGCATCAACAACCGCAACCTGAGCACCTTTGAAACCGATACCGCCATCGCCGTTGACCTGGCTTCGCGTCTGGCCCCGGGACAGGTGCCGGTGGCGGCATCCGGCATTTCAGGTCCGGCGGAGATACAAAAGAACGTGCGTGCCGGCATCTTCAATTTCCTGGTTGGTGAAAGCATCGTGAGCGCCGAGGACCCATCCCGCTTCATCGATGAGTTAATGAGAGCAGGCGCATTGGCAGACGAGACGGCGAGGCAAGCGCCATGAGCGCAGCGCATTCGCATGATTCGGCGTATCTGGCCTGCCCGCAAGTCAAGATCTGCGGACTGACCCGGCCCCACGAGGCGCTCGCCTGTGCGCAAATGGGCGTCGATGCCGTCGGCTTGGTATTTTTTCCTAAGAGCCCACGCCACGTCTCCCGCCAGGCAGCCAAAAGCGTGGTCGAAGTGCTGAAACCGGGGGTGGCCGCGGTAGGCGTTTTCGTGAATGCTTCACTCGACTTCATCATGCAGCGCGTGGACGATTGCGGGCTGTCCATGGTTCAGCTTCACGGCCAGGAGCCGCCGGAGCTGGTATCGCGCTTGAGAACCGAGCGTGTTCTTGTGATCAAGGCCTTGTTTCTTGATGGGGTACCAGGCTTCGACGCTGCCAAGGAT
>JASFFF010000160.1:0-8006 GCA_050124445.1 Desulfosarcina sp. | reverse complement strand
GCAGCCTTGTGTGCGCCCACCGCTGCGCGATGGCGTCGGCCAGCGAATTCGTCTTGAAATTTCTTCAGCCCGGGAAACTGCCGGGTCCGGGACGGAGGACCACGGTTTCACCGCCAACCCTGACGACGGGATTACCCTGCTGTTGGTGGACTGGACCTTCGGCACCGAAACCTTGTCCGCCATGTCGCCGACATTGAGCCAGGTCGGCGCGTCGCCTGCGGCCAGCTTGCATCCGGATACCGCCGAACGATTAGGATTGGCCGATGAAGAGCGGATCACGGTGTCAACCGGCGGTGCCCAGCTGAGCGTTTCGCTGCAGGTCGATCCACGGGTGGCCCCAGGGGTGATGGTGATGCCTCGTCACCAGCAGCTGGATTGGCAACAATTCGATGACACACGCGTCATGCTTGAAGGTTCGCAGGTGAAAGCTGATTTAAAAGATAGCCAACGGTAAAAATACAGGATGGGCATGGACTATTTGCTGGGGCTGATCATACTGCTGATCAAAATCGCCGTAATGCTTGGTGGGCTGTTGCTGGCGGCAAGCTATCTGGTGTGGTTGGAGCGCAAGTTTTTGGCTCGGCTGCAGATCCGGTTGGGCCCCAACCGGGCCGGCATTTTCGGCCTGCTGCAGCCGATCGCGGATGCCCTCAAGCTGCTGACCAAAGAGGATATCGTACCCACCCAGGCGGATGCATTTATTTTTCGTCTGGCACCGGCGGTTGTATCCGTGACGGCCATGCTCATGTTCGCCGTGGTGCCCATCGGACCTGATCTGAAAATACTTGGCCGAAGCGTGCCCATGGTGATCAGCGACCTCAACGTGGGGCTCTTGTTCGTGTTCGCCCTGTCATCACTGGGTGTCTACGGGGTTGCCCTGGGGGGCTGGGCCTCCAACTCCAAATTCGCTCTACTGGGATGCATTCGCGGAGCGGCCCAGATGATCAGCTATGAGCTGGCGCTGGGGTTGTCCCTGGTGCCGGTGGTCATGCTTGCCGGGTCCTTCAGCCTGACGACCATCGTGGATGCCCAGGCCGGTGTGCCCTTTGTGGTGCTCCAGCCGGTGTCGTTCGCCATATTTGTGATCAGTGCCATGGCCGAGAGCAAACGGATTCCCTTTGATCTGCCCGAGGCGGAAAATGAGCTGGGCGCCGGTTTTCACACCGAGTACAGCGGCATGCGGTTTGGTCTTTTCTTCCTTGGAGAGTACGTTCATATTCAGGTGCTGGGAGCGCTGACAGCGGTCTTCTTTTTGGGCGGCTGGCGCGGTCCCTGGCTGCCGCCGATCGTTTGGCTGATGTTGAAAATATTCGTGGTGGCCGTGATCATGATCTGGATCCGCGGGACCCTGCCGCGGCTGCGTTACGACCAGCTCATGGCGCTGGGGTGGAAAGTGCTGATCCCGGCATCGTTGATTAATATTGTGTTGACGGGGGCCTTTATCCAATTCTCAATGTAACGAGAAACGGCATCTTGCGGCCCGGCTCGGCGTTCTCGTGTTTTTGCCATCCTCGACGTAGCGCTGCTACGCCTGCGGTGTCAAAAACCCTGCGGCCTTGATCCGAACCACAAGCTACCATTTCTAGCGAGAGACGATCTATTCAGTGTCCATACTAGAGTTAGGAAAATAAGCCAATTATCAACATAGACAATCGAGAGCTAAATGGATTCTACGAAAACAACCATAGACCAAAAACCATTGAAGCCTGATGAAAATTCGGGATGGTCGGCACTCAAGGCCCTGATCGATGGTTTTGCCACCACGGCCAGACACTTGGGACGCAAACCGATTACGGAGTCCTATCCGGAGGTGAAGCGGCAGCTGCCCGAGCGTTCACGGGCGCGCATCGTATTGACCCGGGATCCGGACGGGCGTGAACGCTGTGTGGCCTGTTATCTGTGTTCGGCAGCCTGCCCGGTAAGCTGTATCTCCATGCAGAGTGCCGAACAGCCGGATGGGCGGCGCTATGCCCGATGGTTTCGCATCAATTTCGGCCGCTGCATCTATTGCGGGCTGTGCGAAGAGGCCTGTCCCACTTCGGCCATCCAGCTGACGCCGGATTTCGAGAACGTGCAGCGCGATATCTTGACCTTGGTGTTCGAGAAGGAAGATCTGCTGGTGGACGGCTGCGGCAAAGATGCGACCTACAATTTTTATGAGCACGCCGGCGTCACCACCGACCAGGGCGGCAAAGGCGAGCATTTACAGGAAGCACCGCCGGTGAATGTGAAAAGCAATCTACCCTAGCAAGCTGAGACCATGTCCATTTTAACCATTTTATTTTACATTCTGGCCATGTTGATCGTGGCCTCAACGGCCTTGGCAGTCACTCGGCGCAACCTGATGCACGCGGTGCTCTACCTGGTGCTCTCGTTTTTTGGCTCGGCCTTGCTGTTCTATCTGCTGGGCGCACCTTTTCTGGCAGCCCTGGAGGTGATCATCTACGCCGGTGCCATCATGGTACTGTTCCTGTTCATAATAATGATGATCCGGCTGAAAACGATGCCGGGCATGTTTTTTCCCGTGGAGCAACTGCTTCCGGCCATCTTCATCAGTGTTG
Source organism: Desulfosarcina sp. (assembly GCA_050124445.1). Taxonomy (GTDB): domain Bacteria; phylum Desulfobacterota; class Desulfobacteria; order Desulfobacterales; family Desulfosarcinaceae; genus Desulfosarcina. The sequence continues at coordinate 5,445 of JASFFF010000160.1, read as the reverse complement.
GGTTTCTGGTGGTTAACACCATGCTTTTGGGCAGCGACAGCACTGGATGGACACCAATCCCGGCTGCTCAGGCGGGGCCCAAAGCCTTTGGCGTCTATCTGTTTCAGACCCACTGGCTGGCCGTGGAAATTGCATCCATGCTTCTGCTGGTGGCCCTGGTGGGTGCCTATGTGCTGGGTCTCAAGGTCCGTCGGTTCAGCGGCGACGGGTCGAAGGAGGCGTCGTGATTGTCCCTTTGAACCATATCCTGCTGCTGTCGGCGGTGCTGTTTACCCTGGGCATGCTTTGCACCTTGGCCCGGCGGAACCTGATCATGATGCTGTTGGGCGTCGAGGTGATGCTCAATGCTGCCGCCGTGGCTTTCGTTGGCGCCTCCCTTCACTGGCAGCAGATGGAAGGGCAGGCCATGGTGATCTTCATACTGGCGATTGCCGCCACCGAGGTGTCCATCGGCCTGGCGGCCATCATTGCCATATACAGACGCACCGGTTCGGTCGATCCCGATATCGATGCCACCGTTTTGGAAGAGGGGGGCGCAGGCTGATCATGGAATCGATGTCCCACCTATCTGCCGATCTGATAGCCACCGGGGCTGCTTTGGTGTTCCCATTGCTGGCGTTCGGGGTCATCATGGTGATCACGCGCTCCCGTGCTGGGCTCTCGGCAGCCATCGCCATCGCTGCCACCGGATTTTCCGCCCTTGTGGCCGTGGCCTTGCTGATTAAACACTGGCAGATGACGGCGCCGCTCGTATTCCAAACCACCTGGATGGCATCCGGCAAGATGGCCATTCCCATCGGCGTCCAGCTGGATCCGCTGAGTTTGTTAATGTTCAGCGTGGTGGCCGTGATCTGCCTGCTGGTTCAGGTATACTCACTGGGGTACATGGCCGGCGATCCCGGCTTTGGGCGCTATTACGGCTTTATGGCCCTGTTCGCCTGGGCCATGCTTACCTTGACCGTCTCCAGCTCCCTGCTGCAACTCTACATCTTCTGGGAACTGGTGGGCCTGGCCTCTTACCTGCTCATCGGGTTTTGGTTCGAAAAGTTCAGCGCCAGCGAGGCGGGTAAAAAAGCCTTTGTGATGACCCGCACCGGCGATGTGGCCTTTTTGCTGGGAATCGTACTGCTCTGGTTACAGCTGGGCACCCTGGATATTCCGGTGCTGAACGATCCCACAGCGGTGGGCCGGCAATTGTCACCGGGCATGATCACCTTGACCGCCTTATTGATTTTTGGGGGCATTGCCGGCAAAAGCGCCCAGTTTCCATTGTTGACCTGGCTGCCCGATGCCATGGAGGGACCCACGCCGGTGAGTGCACTGCTGCATTCGGCCACCATGGTGGCGGCCGGTGTTTACCTGTTTGCGCGCCTGTTCGGCTTCTTCTCGCTCTCGCCCACGGCCATGGGGGTCTGCTTGGCCATCGGTACCATCAGCATGCTGATCGCCTCCACCATGGCCATGGTGGCGCGCGACATCAAGCAGGTGTGGGCCTATTCGACGATCAGCCAACTGGGTTTCATGCTCATGGGGCTGGGAGCCGGCAGCCTGTTTGCCGGCGTTTTTCACCTGACCACCCATGCGGGCTTCAAGGCGTTGCTGTTCCTGTGTGCCGGGGTTTTCATCCATCACTTCGACTCCAACGACATGTTCGAAATCGGCCGGCAGGGCGGACGTCGACTCAAAACCGCGGTGATCGGCCTTCTTGTGGGTGCCGGGGCACTCTCCGGTTTGCCGCCTCTGGCCGGCTTTTTCAGCAAAGAGCTGATTTTGGGTCACCTGCTGGACAGCGGCCATTACCTGGCGTTTCTGGCGGCGGCAGTGGGCGCCTTTCTGACCACCTATTATTCGTTCAGGCTGATTTTTATCATTTTGTGCCCCCGGGAGTCGGCAGACCCTGCCACCGAACCGGGCCACGGCGGTCACCACCGTGTCGGCGGCGAGTTGGCCATGGCGGCGGTTCTGTGGGTCTTGACCGGTGCCACGGTTGTGCTGGGATTGTTTCAGGCCCCGCTGCAAGCCTTCTTGCTGCGATTCAACGAATCCACCGGTGCGGCGGTTCACCACCTCTGGCTGCCGGTGGCCGCCTGCACCGTGGCTGCGGTTGCCATTTTTCAGGCCTGGTTCGAATTTGGACGCAAGCACGCGCCCCAAATCGGATGGGTGGAACGCATCCCATTTTTGGCCGACCTGTTCGGCAGCCGCTGGTACCTGGACCGGCTTTATCGCTACCTGTTGGACATCGTGGTCTACCGGGGCGTATCGCGGCTTTTTACGGCCAACGACCAGCGTGTGATTGACGGTGCCGTGGACGGTCTGGGGCGATCGACCGTCGGCCTGGGGAAGGTGGTGGCCTGGTTGCACAACGGGATGATTCAGTACCGCTTGATGGTCATGTTTGCGGCCGTTGTCGGTTTGATTTTATTTCTCGGATGGGGTGGTTGAGCATGCCTCTGCAGATGACCCATTTTCCCTTTCTGACAGCCCTGCTGCTTTGTTGCGGCGCCGGTCTGTTGGCGATTATAGCCATTCCCGGGCGTCACATCCGGCTGATCAAGATCGTCAGCGCCGTGTTCAGCGGCCTGACCCTGGTGATTTCCGTCTATCTTTACATAGCCTATGATCAGCAGGTCGGCGGATATCAGTTTGTCGAGCGGGTGGCCTGGATCCCCTCGTTGGGCATCTCCTATTTCAACGCCGTGGACGGGTTTTCCCTGCCCATGCTGCTGTTGACCGGTATCGTCTTTTTTACCGCCGTGCTGACCATGTGGGAGCTTGAGCTGCGGGTCAAGGAATTTATGGCCCTCATTTTCCTTCTGGTGACCGGTGTGTTCGGCCTGTTCATGAGTCTGGACCTCTTTTTTATTTTTGTCTGGTTCGATGTGTCCCTGTTTCCCATGTATCTGCTCATCGCCATCTGGGGAAGCACCCGCAAGGAATACGGGGCCATGAAGCTGACGCTTTATCTGCTGGCCGGCAGTGCCTTGATTCTGCCCGCCATCATCTATCTGGTGGTTCAATCGGGAGCCATGACCTTCGACCTGTTGGCCTTGATGGACGCGGGCCGTTTTACACCCACACAGCAGCGCCTGGCCTTTTTGCTGCTGTATATCGGATTTGGCATTCTGGCCGGCGTTTTCCCCTTCCACACCTGGTCACCGGTAGGTCACGTAGCGGCACCCACGGCAGTTTCCATGATCCATGCCGGTGTGCTGATGAAGATCGGTGCTTTCGGTATCCTGCGGGTAGGCATGTTTCTGTGTCCGGAGGGATGGCATTATTGGGCACCGCTCATGGCGGTGCTGGCCACCTGCGGCATTGTTTATGGGGTCTTTGTCGGTTTGAGCCAGACCGACCTGAAATACGTTATCGGCTACTCCAGCGTCTCGCACATGGGCATCGTCGGCCTGGGGCTGTCCACCATGACCATCGACGGCATCAACGGTGCGGTCTTTCAGATGTTCGCCCATGGGATCATGACGGCATTGTTCTTCTCATCGGTGGGCTATATCTATGACCGCACCCACACCAAGGCCATTGCCGAGCTGGGCGGCTTGAGCCGCATCATGCCGAGGGCGTCCAGCTTTTTCATTGTGGCTGCCCTGACCGGCATCGGTGTGCCCTGCCTGGCCAGCTTCTGGGGTGAAGTGGTGGTTTTCATATCCTGCGTGCGGGTCTACCCGGTAGCCGGGGCCTTTGCCATCGGCGCCCTGGCCGTGGGGGCCTTGTTCATGCTGCGGGTCGTCCAAAAGACCTGCTACGGACCGCCGGTGGAGAATTTCGCCCACCTGACGGACATCACCGCCACCATGGCGGTCCCACGGGTCATCCTGGTGTCGGTGATTGTTTTGTTCGGGCTGTTTCCGGGGCTGCTGTTTGATATGATCGGTACGGCCACGGTTCAGTTGATGGTCGGGTATTGAATCTGAAAAGCCGATCCGTGCCTGGGCAGCTACCCGTGTTTCTCTTTGGCAAAGGTGTCCAGCATCGGTGATTGTAACAAATAAATTCCGGCCTGTGCGGGGATAACAGCTTGGATCAACGGGTGTTTGATGAACTGGACCTTGCTCACTCCTGAAATCGTTTTGCTACTGACCGCGGCCCTGTTTCTTGTCCTGGCCTGCTTGAAACCGGACCCGCTTCGCGACTATCACCTGGGCGTCGCCATGGCGGCTGCAACGCTCGTGGTCAGCCTGATCGGTGTGACCATGAGCGGCGACCTGTTCAACCAGGTCTACCGGGTGGATTTATACTCCCAGGTATTCAAGGCACTGCTGGCCATCGGTTTCTTCCTGGTCATCTTTCTGTGTGACGATTTCAAGGGGATTGCGCCTGCCCACCACGGAGAGGGCTATTTTCTGCTGGCTGTCTGCACCCTTGCCATGATGCTCATGGCCTCGGCAGTCCATTTGCTGGCCTTGGTTCTGGCTTTGGAGCTGTCCAGCTACTCACTTTACATCCTGGTGTTTTTACGACGGGATGGCCGTTGGGGAATGGTGGCCGGTTTGCGCTATTTTCTGGTGGGCGTGAGTGCGTCCGCGATCATGCTCTTCGGCCTGGCGCTGATTTACGGCGTCACCGGTGCGCTGCATATCGACCAGCTGATCGACCTGCTGCCCGATATGATCGATCGCCCCATGGTGGTTGCCGGGCTGCTGCTGACCCTGGCCGGCTTTTTTTTCAAGCTGGCCGTATTCCCTTTTCATTTTTGGGCGCCGGAAGCCTACCAGGGGGCACCCAACCCGGTGGCAGCGTTCATTGCCGCCGTTTCCAAGGTGGCTGCCGTAGCCATTTTGCTGCGAGTCATCTCCCTGGCCCAGGGTAACGGTGACATGCTGGCCCGGGGACTGATCGCCATGGCCGTCGTTTCCATGACCGTAGGCAATCTGGCGGCCATCGCCCAACGGGATTTCAAGCGCCTGATGGCCTTTTCCAGCGTGGCCCATGCCGGATACCTGCTGCTGGCCATGTTGTGCCTGACGCCGGCCGGCTATGCCGCAGCCATGTTCTATGGCGCAGCGGTCTTGATCATGAAATTCACTTGCTTCATGGTCATGATCCGTGTGGCCGATGATGGCCGCAACCTGCAAATTCATGAGTTGGCCGGGTTGCACCACCGATCACCACTGCTGGCCTTGGCCTTGATGATGGCCCTCTTCGGCCTGGCCGGCATTCCCCCCACCATCGGTTTTGCCGGCAAACTCTTCATATTTGTGGCTGCCATGCAAAAGGGTTATCTGGTGCTGGTACTCATTGCCATGGGCAATGTTGTCGTCTCTTTGTATTACTACCTGTTGGTGCTTAAAGCGGCGTACCTGGACGAGCCCTCACGACCGATGCCTGCCATCGATTTAACCCTTTCCACCCGTCTGGTAACCGTGACCTTGATCGCCATGACCGTGGGCCTCGGATTCTATCCCACCGCATTGTTCAACCTGGTGCAAG
>JASFFF010000159.1:0-8025 GCA_050124445.1 Desulfosarcina sp. | reverse complement strand
CGTTCCGAGACGGAATTGCGGCGCTTGATCTTCTGAATCTGTTGATAGGCGTCGTCGCCTGCCAGAAGGATGACCAGCTTGCCGATATCGTGAAGGACCCCGCCCACAAAGGCCTGTTCAGGATCGTCATAGCCGACGGCAACGGCCACCCGTCGCGCGGCCATGCCGCACTCGGCGGCATGCTGCCACAGACGCTGCGCCCGGGCCATCATACCGGCATTGGCTTTCAAGAAATAGCTCTGCATGGAAGCAGCCAGAATAAGGCTCTTGACGGTTTTGGCCCCCAGCCGGGTCAGGGCCTGATGCAAGGATTCCACCCGGTTCATGCCGCCGTAAAGTGCCGAATTGCTCACCCGGATCAGTTTCGATACCAGGGACTGGTCCTTTTCAATCACGGTTTCGATATCCTTGACATCGGTGTCGGGATCGTTGAGCAGGTCCAGTGCCCGCGTGACCAGATCTGGCAGCGGCGGCAAATCGTCTATGGCGGTGGTCAGTTGTGCCGACATTGGTTTATTGGACGGTGCCTGCGGGTCATCGGCGCGGCGGGAAACTCGTAAGGTACTTTGTGTTGCCTCGGCCATGCCGGACAGGTTGCCGGCCGTTGTCATCCAGGAAAGCATCTCCAGATAGTGTTGGGGCGACAGACCGGATGTTTTGCCGTGGCGATGGACATAAAGGAAGATGGAAACAGCACCCTGAGTGACAACCGGAATCAGGGCGCATTCCCCGTCGGTAGGGACATCGAACAGTTTTTCCAACAGTTTCGAAGGGAAGCGCTCACCGAAGAAACCAACTCCGGAGCGGTGGACGGCGGACAAAGCGGCATCCTGGTCCAGACGGCCGAAGCGGCCTTTTTTTGAACCTTGGACATAGCGTTGATGCTTATCCCGGATGATCTGCTGGCAATGCACGATTTCATCGTTGCGGCAGGTCAGTATCAGCATGATGTCGTAAAAGCCGCGGCAATAGGTGACCAACGCTTCCAGTTTCTTCACCGGCTCTTTGACCAGCATCAGCTTCTTCAAGGCCTGGCGGAAGGCACTGAAGATGGGGTCAACACAGGTATCGGCGGCCGACGGCGGTGCTGCTTCGGCTGGCGCGCGGACGCTGATGGTGCCGTCGTCGATGTGCGCCTTGACGATCTGCATGACCGTATGACTGTCGAAGGGCGCCTTTTGCAGCAGCTCGCGGATGGTGCTGCAGGCAGCGGCCATGCGCAGAACCACCCGGGTCTCGGTGGCCTGTTCACCGGGCGGTTCTTCGGCGGCCAGCGACAGCCGGCTATCCAGAGAGACGATATTTTTTTCAAAATCGCGAAATTCATCGGATTGGGCCGCCACACGGATGGCGATCATGCGTGCATCCAGTCTGGTTTCGGCATCGTCGGCATCCACCGGAGTGTCGGTAAAATGGAAGGAGCCGCTGTCTAAGAGAAACATCTCCAGCAGCACCTCCTGCATGCCGATCAACAGAATATCAGCGATGCTCGACAAGGGAAACAGATCCAACTGGCTCAAAATGGCACGGATGGACATGCCCGTCTCGCCCCTTACCCGTCGAATGTGCTGCAGCTGGTCGGGGGTGATTCGGCGCTGGTACAGCAATACCTGCAGGATTTTTGCGTCGCCCTGTTTGGAGTAGGCATCGATGATGAAGCCATTGCTGAAGCTCAGCGCGATCAATCTCTGTTCTTCGACAATGGTGAAGACGCCGTTCAGGTTGAGCTGAGACAGAAACATGATGGCATCTGCCGGATGATACTTACTCAGATCGCCGTTGAAAATCATGATACCCTCGCTTGGTTTGTGATCATGTTTGATTTCGGCCATTTTTATGGGAACTTGAATGTGTTATACAATGTTTCCAATAACCATTTTTGATGGATTGTATCATGACCACCATCAACACCATCACGATTCGCCGTGCAGCACCCCAGGACCACCGCCTGGTCGCCGCATTGGGCCGCAACACATTTTTGGACAGTTTCGGTGCCGACAACCACCCGCAGGACATGGCAGACTACCTGGCGCAATCGTTCAGCCCGCAGATACAGGCTGACCAATTGGCTCAGCCCGGTTCCCTTTTTCTGATCGCGGAAGCCGGCACGCAGCCGGTGGGCTACGCCCGTCTGGTGGAGGCGCCGTCACCGGCCTGCGTGGTTGTCTCGACGCCCATCCAACTGGAGCGCCTTTACGCCGCCAGGCAATGGATCGGCCATGGCGTGGGATCCGCGTTGATTAATGCCTGCATTGCCGAAGCAAAGGCCCTGGACTGCGACGGTATCTGGTTGGGGGTATGGGAAAAAAATGAACGCGCCATCCGGTTCTACCAGCGATGGGGCTTTGACCAAATAGGGACCCAACCCTTTACCCTGGGCCATGACCGGCAGATCGATCTGGTTATGTGGCTCTCGCTGAATGGGGATATTGAAAATGAACCGGCGTGATAGGGGTGATTGGGTGAAACGCTTTAAATGGTTATTGGTTGCCGGTGCGGTGTGCGGCCTCATCTGCCTGACGGCCATGGGTTGCGAAAAGGAGGGCCCGGCCGAAAAGGCCGGCAAGAAGGTGGACGAAATGGTGGATTCGGCTAGGAAGGGTTTCAAGAAGATGACCGATGATTAGACCCATTTAATCCGATAACAGAGCCATATTGATCATGCCAAATACCCAAAGAAAGCGCTGTCCATGGCCCGGCGACGACCCTCTGATGGTGCGCTACCATGACGAGGAGTGGGGCGTACCGGTCCATGATGACCGCAAATGGTTTGAGTTTATCGTCTTGGACGCCTTTCAGGCCGGCCTCTCGTGGCGCATCGTACTCAACAAGCGGGAGGCATTCAAGCAGGTGTTTTACGGCTTCGATCCCCGGCGGGTGGCCGGCATGTCCGAAAAGGCGATCAGCCAGGCCATCGTCAATCCGGCAATTATCCGCAACCGCCTCAAAATCCGGGCGGCGGTAAAAAATGCGCGCGCCTTTCTTGACCTGCAAGCGACCCACGGGTCCTTCGATGCCTTCATCTGGTCGTTCACCGACGGTCAGGTCATTCACAACTGCTGGCACACCCAGGAGGCGGTCCCGGCCACAACCGATCTTTCCGATACGATCAGCAAGGCCTTGAAGCAAGTCGGATTCTCCTTTGTGGGCAGCACCATCTGCTACTCCTTTTTGCAGGCAGGCGGGGTGGTCAACGACCACTTGGTCGGCTGCTTTCGACACGGAGAGTTGGGGTCACCACAATAAACCGGTAAAGCAACCCAATCCGCAGGATGAAAAAGAGAATGTCCAATGTCCAACAAGGAACCGCAGAATGGAGAAGGAATGAAGCCTGCCTTCTTTGAAGTCGCCATCGCGCAGCGATCCATGCCCTCGACATTCGATATTGGACATTGGACATTCTGCGGTTCGCTTTCTATAACCAATCGGTGGCAAAAGTCTGATCGCAGACCAACAGCCTGTATCGTGCCATGACATCAACCGACAATAAAACCATTCTGATCGTTGAAGACGACCACAACACGGCATCGCTTATCGCCCTGTACCTGGAACGGGAAGGGTTTTCCGCCCTGACAGCCGGCAACGGTGCTTCGGGGCTGGATCTCGCCGGGCGCCATCACCCCGATCTGGTCATTTTGGATCTGATGATACCGGAAGTGGATGGCTGGGAGGTCTGCCGGCGCCTGCGGCAGAATTCCGAGGTGCCGGTGATCATGCTTACGGCCAGGGGAGAAGAGATCGACCGGGTGGCCGGACTGACCTTGGGAGCCGATGACTATGTGGTCAAACCCTTCAGTCCGCGAGAATTGGTTGCGCGGGTCAAAGCGGTCCTGCGGCGAACGTCGCCGGCGGTCAGACAGGCGGAACCCAGGTTGATCCATGGGCCGGTCTGCCTGGATCTGGAAAAACGACGGCTGACCGTTGACGGCAAGACAGTATCGTTAACACCCCATGAGTACGCCCTTTTGGCCGGTCTCATGGCCGCACCGGGGCGCACATTCACCCGCGACGAACTCCTGCAGCACCTCTATCCCAGAGGCGAGGCGGTGGTCATCGACCGGGTGGTGGATGTGCACATCGGCAAACTGCGCCAAAAGATCGAGCCGACACCCGCCGAGCCCCGATACATCCTTACCGTCCGCGGCCTCGGCTACCGCTTTGCAGACCGGATGTGACCAAGGTGAAACGCTACCTGATCGTCAAACTGCTGGCCGTTAATTTGGTGGTGGTGGGCTTTGCCGTGGTGGTGGTCTGGCTGGCCATCGACACCCTGGCCGCCGGTTATTTCGTCACCCTCATGGAAAAGTACCACATCTCCCCGGAGCCCGCCCACGCCATGTTCGTCGATGCCGTGCACCGATACCTGATCTGGGCCTTTGCCGGTGCCATCGGCCTGGCCATATTCCTCAGCTTTGTGATGAATCGGCGCATCCTGGGGCCCCTGACCCGCATGAACACCATTACCCGGCAGATCGCCGCAGGCGAGTTTTCGGCACGTGTGCCGGTGAGCACGGCGGACGAGGTCGGCCAGTTGGCCGGTGCCTTTAACCGCATGGCCGAAAATCTCGAAAAAATCGAACGGCTGCGACGCTCCTTGATGATCGATGTGGCCCATGAACTGCGCACACCGCTGACCAACATCCGGGGATACTTGGAGGCGCTCAACGACGGTGTGCTGCCACCGGACCCGGCGACCCTCTCCCTGCTGCAGGACGAAACCCTGCGGCTGGCAGATCTGGTAGAAGATGTGCTGGCCTTGGCCCGTGCCGATGCCGCCAGCGGCCAGCTGGAACCGACGGAGGTGGACCTGAAGGAGATGGTGACGGACACCCTGGCACCCTTTCTCCCCGCTATCAACAAGCGTGGGTTGACCGTCGAGATCGAATCATCGGCCTTTTCGACGACCATCCGCGCCGACCGGAACCGCATGGTCCGGGTGCTGCGAAACATCACCGACAACGCCATCCGCTACGCACCGGCCGATAGTTCTTTGACCATTTCCATTGTCAAGGCCCCGGACACCATTCGGGTTGACTACGCCAACCTTGCAGGTGAGATCCAGGCCGATGATCTGCCCTACCTTTTCGAGCGCTTCTACCGCGGGGAGAAATCGCGATCCCGTCACCATGGCGGTGCCGGTATCGGTCTGTCCATCGTCAAGGAATTGGTGACGGCCCATGGCGGATCGGTGCACGCCGAACTGACCGACGGCACCGTCCACATCGGCTTCGGCCTTCCACTGGCCGCCGATTCAAATTAAACGCAATTCAAGGCACCACACAGGGCATGCCCTTAGGCCCGTTTATACTTAGTGGTCTGAAGGAGTAGATTGGGCACGATGGATGGGTATTGTCTTAAGGACGATTCGCTAAATTTTAGGGCAGTACAAAAGCTACCACATGAAAGTCCAAGCGATCAATGATGATTGATACTTGACCACCGCGACAAATCCATTCTATTTTTTCAATGTCAGTGATGATCCCAGAATACAATTCACGGACGTGCACGCGGTGTCAGGCAGGTTGACTTATTGGGAAACCCAAAACCCCCTCAACGAGGACTGGCTAACCGCCCACCTCATCCCTACATCATCAACCGCTTGTAACGGTTATATGGGTTGGAGAACATGGTTATATCGAAAAGAAACGCTTTTCATCTTTGCATGTTTTGTGTTCTGGTTTTTGGTTTAGCAAGTGAGGTTGAATCGACAGAAGCGCGTTTGACGGTGGATATTGAGATAACTGCGCCCTGTGTCATGCATAACGATAGTAGCTATACTGGATTTGATATTGAGCTGTGGGAGGAGATAGCCCAAGAGTTGAACTTATCCTTTGCTTACAATGAGACCGATCTAAATGGTATATTCACGGACTTGGTCGAAGGAAATGCCGACGTCGCTTTTTCATGCATTACCGTGACGAAAGAACGCGAAGAGATTGTCGACTTTTCCCACCACTATCTAGATTCAGGCCTGCGTATCATGGTTTTGAGTAAAACCAAATTTAGCATGGCCGAATCCATGAAATCCTTCTACTCACCTAAAGTATTCAATACGCTAGCCTATATTGGGGTGTTCATCATTTTATGTGGGCACATCTTTTGGTGGGTTGAAAGGGGTCACAAATACATCAGTACCAATTACCTACCAGGAATTTTTCAAGCCTACTGGTACGTTCTGGTGACCATGACGACGGTTGGCTACGGAGATATTGTGCCTCGCAGCTGGTTTGGCCGAGTGATGGCCTTTTTGGTCATGATGATAGGAATCGGGATTTTTGGATGGACGATTGCACAATTGTCTTCGGTCATCACTTTACAAAGACTTCACTCCGATATCACCGACCCCTTGGATCTTCGGGATAGGTTGGTTGCTACGGTTGAAGGAACAACAAGTGTTGCCGCGTTGGAAAAAATAGGCGCTTTCGTGGCTCCTGCGAAATCGATCGATCAAGCCTACCAGAAGCTTTTAAGAGACGAGGTTGATGCGGTTGTTTTCGATTCGCCCACCATCCTCTATTATGCTCGCAATAAAGGTGCAGGCAAGGTTTCGGTGGTTGGCCCGCTCTTTGATTTACAATATTACGGCTTCTTGTTCCCGCAAGGAAGCGACCTGCGCGAACCGGTCAATCGAGCCCTTTTGAAATTACGGACAAACGGCACATACGATGAACTACATAATAAATGGTTTGGCTCATATTAGAAAATCGACATCTAATCGATGAAGAAAACCAAAAGGAGTCATGGCCTTTTCTGGTGAAGTCGGACATTTGAGGCGATACTATATGAAAAGTATTGGTGATGTATGTTTTGGCAGGGCCATTGCGTTGATCAATGCGCTGAATCGAATAAATGTATTCAGAAATCGTAAAGCGCTGTCCACTGCAATAGCAGCAACCCTATTGGTCACAATGAGTGCAAGTGCGGATGCCAACGACCTTCAGATAGCAGTCATCGGCCCCTTGTCGGGAATAGACCGCGCTGGCGGCCAGGCCATGTTAGATGGGGTGAATTTGTATGTTGCACAGATCAATGAACGAGGCGGTATTGGCGGAAGAAAAATTGAGGTGCTTGCTTACGACGATCGAAACAGCAAAGACACTGCCCGAAAAAAGGCGCTAGCGATTGCAAGAGATAGCAATGCGCTGGCCGTGATTGGTCACTATTACAGTTCGACTTCTGTTGAAGGAGGGAAGATATACAAACAGCATGGGATTCCGGCGGTGACCCCAAGCGCAACCGCTTCGGAGGTAACGGACGAATGCGATTGGTACTTTCGCGTCGTTCCCGATACTAACCTGCAGGGAAAATTCGCAGCCATTTACACCAACCAGATACTCAAGCATGACAGGGCTTCCATCATATACGAACGTGCCGCTTATGGCTCCGCTCTTTTGCGTTCATTTAAACGCACTGCCCACGATCTTGGGCTTCGAATACAAAACGTTTGGGGTGTCGATACGGAAAGCGATGATGTGGACAACATACTCAAGACCATCACGCTTGGCTTGAAGGAGGAATCGAATTCTGGAGCCTTGTTTTTAGCGCTTCAAGATCATGAAGCCGCCAAGATTGTGCGCCTTATTGTAGACCAAGGCATTGACCTCACGACAATCGGTGGTGATGCCATCGGATCGGAATCTTTTCCCAGAAAATTTGAAGATAATACCTTTGGAAAGAGAGATGCCGGTCACTACACCGATGGCATTTACGCTACCACATTCTTTATACGCGACATCGGCAATTTCAAGGCCCAGCAATTCAACCGTTCATTCAAACAACGATTTGGCAGAGAACCCGATGATTTGGCTGCTACGAGTTATGATGCGGCTGCGATCGCCGTTGAGGCCATTATGCGGGCAAAGCCGGAAGGCGATCTGGCTCAGAGCCGCAAGCGCATCCGCAGTCAGTTGACGACATATAGAAACATCGAAACGGCCTACAAAGGCGTCACCGGTCGCATCTATTTTGATGAACACGGCAATGCCGTGAAGCCCTTTCCTTTTGGTGTGTATTTGCTGGACAGAC
>JASFFF010000158.1:0-8045 GCA_050124445.1 Desulfosarcina sp. | reverse complement strand
TCTTGGGCGAATTTCATATTGGTATCCAGGCTGTCGGTGCTGACGCCGATGACCTGCGCGTCCAACTTCTCAAATGCTTCCAGATCACGCTGGAAGTTAATCAGTTCGTTGGTTCAAACCGGCGTGAAGGCGGCAAAATAGAGTGCCAAAACGACGTTTTTCTTGCCAAGATAGTCGGTTAACTGAATTTTACCTTGCGTGGCGTTGCCGACAAACGGAGGGGCTTTATCACCGATTTCCAGTGCAAGCGATGCTGCAGGGGCCATCAAAAGCATCCAAATGCAAAGGAAAAATATGCCGGCACGATTTGTTTTATTCATACTTCCTCCTAGCAGTCGTAAATGGGTCTAACCGTTGGAAAGGTCAAAATATGTGTTTTCTGCATACTATATTGGACCAAAAAGTACGGCATTATGCCACGATTACAATGTGAGATGGTTGAACGGTTGCTGGCAGGTAAAAGCTATTGTCGCCGGGCCACCGGGTACCTTGACCCATTTCGGGGTGTTCACACGGTGGGGGATGGGATGGCGGATCAACCGGGCCTTGGTTCCCGATACTTGATCAGATTCATGGCCATCATGGACGCCACCACCATTTGGGTCTGATTCAGCATTTCGCAAAAGGAAAACAGCACACCTCTGTCCGGTTTGCTGCGGGAGGGTTTTACTTTTTTTACGGTGATGCGCAAGGTCAATTCATCACCGGGCCGTACCGGTTTGAGCCAACGCAGTTCATCCACCCCGGGGCTTCCCAGGCTGGCGTCTCCTGGCAAGTAGTGTTCCACAAACAAACGCATGAAGAGCGCGCAGGTGTGCCAGCCGCTGGCGATGAGACCACCGTAAACGCTCTGCTCCGCCCCGACTGGATCGGTATGGAAACGCTGCGGGTCAAACGCTTGGCCAAAACGGATAATCTCCTCCTGGGTGATGCGGACGGGTCCGAAAGCATACACGGCGCCCACCACATAGTCTTCCAGATAGCGCTCATGAGGCTCGGTGCTAAATTTGCTGCAATTCATGTCAATGGTACCTTTCGGTTTGCAGGCAACACGTGTCAGCGACCAATCACGGTGCAGGCGGCTTGAATTTCCGGCCAAAAGCCGGAATAAACAGGAAGATATCGGCGGGTTAATGGTTATGGTTGGCACCGGGTGCACTGCACCCTGTCGGAGAACAACCCATCAATGCCCTCCGAATCGTCTAAAAACCGGATACTTTCCCGGTCATTTGCTCGATGTCGACTTTGATCACCGCCGTGGCCTCGATTTTGTCCGCGGGAAACTCATAAGTCGCGTCCGAATACTGGGCCATGATTGCAGCCAGCGCATCGCGCTTTTGCTGTCGGCTTTCGACAAGCGTGGCTTTCCCGAAACCGACAACACTTTTGTAAGCCATGCTCCATTTGCAGGCCGCATCGTCTGCCAGGGTCTCGGCAAGAATATCGAACTCGAAGCAGACATTCGGATTGGCTTTGATAAGATCGATTTTCAAACCCTTGCGGGCCCCATGGAAATAGAGAGCGGTCTCCCGGCGACCGAAACACAGGGGAACAATATAGGGCCGATCCCCGTCGACCATGCCCAGTCTGCAGACGCTGGCCTGATCGATGATGTCGCAGATAGCGGCCATATCGAAAATCTCTTTTTCTTTGCGCCTCATGAATGATGATTCCTTTTCGGTATGTGTCGCTCGGCAAGCCGAACCTCGGATCACGCCAGCCACAACCGGTGGACGCTCGCGCTAATCGATCACTCCGGCGGCGGAGCCCCTGTCATGCGCGCCAAATAGCTGTCGACCACGTGCTGGGCATCCAGCTGAAGCAGCTCGGCATAAGATCTTAGGAACTGTTTCAGGAAAATTCCGGCAGGCAGGTCATCGTACTGGTCGGCCTCGATTCTCTTGAGGGTATCACCGCTGATTTTGGTAATGGCATAGATTTCATTCAGCTCGATTCCGTAAGCGTCCCTAAGCTGCATCAATGCCGCTCCGGAGAGCCGGTCGGTGGCATGAATCGCTTCAATGCATCGCCTGATCTCCGGCAAATCGGACTGTTTTTTTACCCATTGGCCGAGGCTTTGCTCCTTGGTGGCGACCTGGGCCTTGGAGTGGGCGGCCAGCTTTCTTTGAGCGGGCCTGGAGAAGGCAGACGCAGCCACCTGGCCGGTATCGATGAGCATTTGGTTGTAGGCCGCTCTTTTATCTTCGTTGATCAGGTTGTCAAAGGCGCTTTCAATGGCCTGCAGCAAGACCTGCCGCTGCGTGTCGCTAAATAGCGCATAGGTGGCGATGCTCTCCTGATCGTACATGGCCAGTGCATCCCGATAGGCCTGCTTGATTTCATCCGCCCTTGCATTGACGGAAACTTGCAGGATCTCGTAATAATTGTCGTGTTCGAATGTTCTCATAGGCACTATTGGCGCAACGATGGCCCCGGCCAGCTGTTGGTCAGCGATTCGGCGATCTGCCGTAATTTTAGGGTGGCGGCGGCGGTCGGGTGGTTTTTCACATACAGACTCCTTGCATAGATCGAATCGATGACCTGATCATCAAAATCAACCCGGCCCAAATAATCAAACGGGGAGTAGAAGTGACGGTTGCATGCGCTGACTATTCTTTCTCCCAGTGATGCGTCAACGCTTTTGCGAAACTGGTTCATGATCAATTTGAAACGGAACTGGCCGATTCGCGATTTGAAAAACGGGGTTTTTCCAGGATCGTATGTCGATACGATTTTCATGATGTCCTGGGCGGCCAGGGCGCTTGAATCCGAATCCATTACGCTCGCTTTGACCCGCGGATCAAAGTCGTGGCGTTTGACGAGCTGTTTCAAATGTCTCAGGTATACCGCCTTGATGAACCGAAAGGCATTTTCGATGGAGGTAGGTTCGGGTGTACAGACAAAAAGGCCCCTGCTGGAAGTCAGGAAGAAATCGAGCGTGTTAAAGTTGGTCCCGGCACCAAGGTCGATCAATACATATTCAAAGGGCAGCTCTTTGATGGCCTTGATCAGCTTCAACTTTTGGGCATAAAACAGGTTGGCAATCTCCATGGAGCAATTGCAGGAGCTTACAAAAAAAAGATTGGAAATGGGGGTGGCAACCGCCACACTTTCCAGAGATGGAGACGACTTATCTAAAAAGCGGTCCAATCCCTTTTTGGGCGACGGCATGCCCAAGAAGGTTTGCAGGTTGGATGCGCCCAGGTCCAAATCGACGAGAGCAACCCGCCTGCCCGATTTGGCCATCAAGGCCCCCAGGCTGGCAGCGATGAAACTCTTACCGACCCCGCCCTTGCCGCCTCCTATGGGATAGATACTGGGCATAATCTTTGAACGGTGATTGGCATTCCCATGTTAATGGAGCCACTGCATGGATCATGATAGTATCGGACAGGTTGGACTATGGCAGAAAGGCGATTGTGCGTCAATCTCTGCGTCACGGCAACCCATTCGGCACTGTCGCCGTCGATTGCCAAAATGCGCGAAACGAACGCCTGGATGAAAAAAGGCGCGATGGCCGAAAATGATTCCAGCTTACCCGCGGACGGCGAATCGTGCGTAGACCATTTCCATGGGTAAGCCGCGTCGATCCACGGGCGGCAGTTCCGGCAGCGTGGCGCCGGCGGTTTCAAGGCGGGTTGCCGTTAGGGCATTGGCCAGTGCGTCGAGAATATCATCTCGGGCCACCTGCTTGCGCGGATAGCGATCGAGGGCGGCTTTGTAAATGTCCGGCGCATGTGAATACACACGGCACAACGCATTCAGCCGTTCATTCCGGCCTGCGGGACGCTTCTTGCCGTGTAACATGGGTACCCGTCCCGCCATGGCCCAAAAGCAGATCTCCGGGTGCGTTTCGCGCAAGACGCCCCGGGCCTCGGGGGTGCGCTGCAGGAATTCGTCGACTTCCCGGATTTTGGGAACAATGCCCCAGGTTTGAATCGATAATTTCCGGCCGCAGACCCGATGGTTGATTCGGCAGGCCAATTCGTAATCCTGTGCGGCAAGTGCCTGCCTGCATGGGGGTGAAAAGATGCTGCTGTGACGCAGCGGTTTGAGTATCCGGCGGGCAGCCGCATCACAAACGCGTTGGCCTTCAAAGCGGTCGATCATCCCGATGGGTATGTCTATCAAAATGGCACGGGCTTCGTAGTGGGTCTGCCACAAGCGGGCAACGCTGCTGGCAAGGCCAAAATCCGCCTGACCGCCTGCATCGATGGCCACAAAGAACCAACCCGCCCGGCAGCCGTCAACACCAACGGCATCATTGGCGGTCATTGGGTCTTTGGATTGTCATTTTTATCATCCCCCCAACGAGACCGTCATCCGGCCTGAACGCACCCGGAGGCACCGGCCATTAGAGAGTCAGTACGATTTTACCTCGCGTGTGCCCCGCTTCGATGGTTTCGTGGGCCTGGGCCGCTTGATCCAGCTTAAAGGTGCGGCTCACATGGGTGTTGAAGCGGCCGGCGTGGATCAGGTCCCGAATGTGGTCCAACTGGGGCGCATGGGGCTCGACGAAGGTAAAGGCGAATCGTAAATCCCGCTGCTTGAGCAGATCTTCTTCAACGGTCTCGGTGATGGATACCAGGCTGCCACCGAGGCGCGCGCACAGCAGTCCCCGTTCCAACGTATCCCCGCCGTGGCAGTCAAAAACCAGGTCGACACCATGGGGCATGACCTCTCCGAGCCGCTGGATAAAATCGCCGCGCTCATAATCGATGACAACCTCGGCGCCCAAGGCGGTTAGGTAGTCATGGTTGCGGCTGCTGGCCAGGCCGATGACCCGACAGCCGTGGCCGGCTGCCAGTTGTACCGCGCTGGAGCCTACTCCTCCCGAGGCGCCCAATATAAATACCGACTGCCCCGCAGTCAGGCGGCCGGCATCGAAAAGTGCCTGGTAGGCGGTCAGCGTCGCCAGCGGAATGGAAGCCGCTTCGGTCATGCTGAGGCCTTCCGGCTTGCGCGAAAGATAGCTTTCGGGCAGGGCGATATACTCGGCATAGGTGCCTTGTTGCACGACCGGCCTGCGGGCATAGGCATAGACCTCGTCGCCAGGTGCAAATCGACGGGCACTGTGCCCTACGGCCTCGACCACGCCGGCCATGTCCCAGCCCGGGATCAAAGGGAATTGATGGGGGAACAAATCGCTGAGGCGGCCTTCTCGAATTTTCCAATCCACCGGATTAACCCCTGCGGCACGAATGCGCACCAGCACCTCGCCTTCACCGATCTCGGGGGTCGGCAAATCAGCGATTTTAAGGCGGTCGCGGCCACCGAATGACTCTATGATGCATGCTTTCATGGCAAACCCTCCTTATCTGCACTGCCCGTTCTAAGGCCAATGTCGGTTGGCGCTGCGGCGGACAGATAATCGACGATGGTTAAGACAATCTAAGTCCTAAACTGAGCGTTTCAAATTTTGATGGTTCCGTTATTCATAGCCGAACAGGCGCTGGCCGTTATTGGCCGGAAATCCCAATGCAGCAATCCGGTCCACTGTTTTATGGATATCGTAAGCGACGCAGCGCAGTTCGACCGTTCCGGCCACGGTGTCCATTATCATGTACTTGGCCCGGGCATCACCGTCGCGCGGCTGCCCCACACTGCCCACGTTGACGATGTAGGTCCTGTTTTTACACAACTTAGTCCGCCCCGCTGCAGGTACGGCGGTGTTCAGCCGCTTTCCGTCGTAGGAACAAATGACCGGACGATGCGTATGGCCGACAAAGATCAACTGCTGGTCGACCGAATTCATTCTGGTCACCACCTCGTTTGCACCCACATAGGTCAGGTATTCGCTGGTGGCGTCCGGGGGCAGGCCATGCACAAAATAGAGGTCGTCCTGGGTGAGCCAACGGGGAAGCCGATCGATATATTTACGTGTGGCAGCGGAAATGAGTTGGCGCGTAATCAGGATGGATGCACGGGCATCGGGTGACATCTCGCTCAACCGCCCAGCATCGATTACTGCCAGTTCGTGATTGCCCGCAATGGCACGAATGCCTTGTTGGATAATAAAATTGACCACCGCCTCCGGTTCCGGGCCGTAGCCGACCATATCCCCCAAGCAGACGACGGTGTCGACATCGTTTTGCTCAATGTCGATCCAAACGCGTTCCAGGGCTTGCATGTTGCCGTGGATGTCGGAAATGATGGCAGTTTTCAAATCGATGGTCACTTGCCGTGCAGCACCTTGAGTTTGGCGTCGATCAACTGTTTGTGGGAAAGGCGCAGCAATCTGGAAAGCTTGTTCATCAGATAATGCTCATACTGGTCCATTTTCCCGTCGACGTATACAATCTGCCACAGGCGTTCGATCAGCTTTTCTTTTTCATCAATGCTGTAATTGTCGTTGATGACCCGGGCGAACTGCCACAAGTCGACGCTCTCCTTCAGTTCGCGTTCCGCTTCCTGGATCAACAGGTCGGCGTGCTGGCTGGAAAGGCCGTATTTATTGGTCAGGATGGTGAGTACCTGGGCCATTTCCTCGTCAGTGAAGGTTTCATCGATGCGCCCCATTTCCAGAAACAGGGCGCAGATCGCGACGATCACCTCCTGCTCCGGATCCCTGCGGGACTGCATCTTATCGTCTTCATCACCAAAAAAGCGTTTTAGAATATCAAGCATTCATTTAACTCCTGAATTGAGGTGAAGATAGGTCACTATACGGCAAATTTCCTTGATTGTTCAAGAAAATGTGCCAATATAGCTTACTGCGACGCCTAATGGGAGACCGTGCGCCCGCTAGTGCCATATGAATTATACGAAATTATCAATACAGGAAATGGGAAAATCAAATGCTGACCAGCACCACCGATCGATGGATGACCGATTTTAATCACTACTGGACCGATGCCGCCCAGCGGGCCGTGCTTTTTACGGATATTTTGCGTAAGCGCGGTAACATCTATCTGGATCACCTGGAAAAGGACCAACCGCCGGTATTGGTGTTCGATTACGAAATGATCATGGACGGCCGCCTTTTTGAGCCGCCGGCCAATTACGCCCTGGTACGCATCATCGACCGTCGGGCTGAAGCCGTGGTTGATCGTCGCGCTCAAAGACGACACGCTGCCGGCGGCGCATCGGATCGCCGCCATCGGACGCGGGTGGCCGCCGAGGTGCCTGCATCCACCAGCCGTCCCATCGTCATCTTCGACCCGCGGGCCGGGCACGGTCCTGGAATCGGGGGATCGAAAACCGATTCACAGATCGGCATGGCCCTGGATGCCGGTCATCCGGTCTACTTTCTGATCTTTTTTACCCGGCCGGCGCGTGAACAATCCCTCGCCGATGTACGCAACGCCCAGATAAGATTCATAGAAAAGGTGCGCGAACTGCACCCCGACGCCCCGCCTCCGGCGATTATCGGCAACTGCCAGGGCGGGTGGGCCGCGGCCCTGGTGGGGGCCAAACGACCGGATCTGGTGGGTCCCATGGTGTTTAACGGTTCTCCGCTCTCCTACTGGGGGGGCGTGGCGGGAATCAACCCCATGCGCTACACCGGCGGGCTTTTGGGCGGCGTTTGGCTCACGTCCTTAATGAGCGATCTGGGCAACGGCTATTTCGACGGGGCCCATCTGGTGGGTAATTTCGAACACCTCAATCCGGCCAACACCTTGTGGTCCAAATTCTACCATGTTTACGCCAATGTAGACACCGAGGAGAATCGCTTTCTCGATTTCGAACGCTGGTGGGGGGGCTTTTTCCTGCTGAGCGGCAAAGAGATCCACCAGATCGTCGAAGGCCTGTTCGTCGGCAACAAACTGGAACGGGGCGAATTCGAACTGGAAGCGGGAGAAACGGTCGATCTTAGAAATAACAACAACCCGGTGGTCGTCTTCGCCTCCTACGCGGACAATATCACCCCCCCCCAGCAAGCCTTCAACTGGATCATCAAAACCTATGGCATGGTTGAGGAGATCAAACGCCGCGGTCAGGTGATCGTCTACATCAGCCACTCCAAAATCGGCCACCTGGGGATCTTCGTCTCCGCCAAGATCGCCCGCAAGGAACACAAAACAATCATCGCCAGTTTCGACATG
>JASFFF010000157.1:0-8057 GCA_050124445.1 Desulfosarcina sp. | reverse complement strand
GTCGATGCCGACTGGGCGGCTGATCAACCGTTGCATAATCTGGGGTGTCAGGGAGGTGCCTGCGGTCAGCATCACACCGCCTTGGTGATCGGTTACCGCATGGGTAAGTCGGTACGCCGACATGGGTTGCTCCTTTTTCTATCTTGGCGTACTGCATTGATGCAATCTGGCGCCAGTGATATCGCTTAAAAACGGTGATTGATGGTATGGCTTACCTATAGCGCCAATCTATACCAAGGGCAATACAGTTGACGATGAAATAAGGCGACCCCATGTTGGTTGGAAAACCTTGCTTGGGGAAAATCATCAACCGCGCTTGTCCGCCGAATGAGGTGCTGGCCGACAAGCATCCACATAGCTGATCGAGGATGGCATTGAACGATACCCTTTCTCTGGAGACACTGTGGCAGAAAACGGCTTCTTTGAATCATCGGCATTTGCTGCTTGAAACCATCGAGACGGTCTTCAAGGATGCCATTAAGGCGCGCGCACCCAAGATGCGACCACCGGGTAAAGCCGGACTCAGGGCCGAGAAAGGCTACTACCGTTTGCTGTACCTGGAGGGAGAATTCAAGAGCGCGTTCAGCCGGCCGCCATCGGCGGATTCAGAGAAGACAGGGCTGCCATGGGATCAGATGAACACCATCTTGGGCCAACTGACGGATATTCCCGAGCTGCAGTCAGAAATCACGTCTGCGATCGCCAGGGCACTGGTCCACATTCAGGAGCGCGCATCCGGTGGCGGCTGACCCGTAATTGAGTATCGACTGGTATGGGTGCCCTGTTCAAGCATCACGCAACCATCGGTTGCGGGAATGGTTAAAGACGGGTGCTGCACCCACATCGCCCGGCTGGCCGCCCATTGGCCCCCGTCCGTCCGACCTCAATCGATTTGCTTGAAAAACATCTTTACATCCGGACTCTGGGCCTGCCTTGCCTCGTATTCCCGACGGCTCTGTTGAACAAACCCCAGCTGCGAATACAACGCCTCCAAACGGGGATTGTTGGTCAGCGAGATAAAGCGGGTGTACCCCTGCGAAGCCATCAGGCCCATGAACGATTTGACCGTATGTACCCCCACCCGCTGATTGCGAAAGCGGGTCGAAATCGCCAACGCGCCCATCTCCACCGTATGGGCATCGATGATCTTCTGCTCCACGCATCCCACAACGATGTTGTCAATGGCGGTCACATAGAAGCGGTGCCGATGTTTTTTCAAATAGGCTTTGTTTCGCGGTTTCAGGTAACCGGAACGTTTGTACATCTCCAGAATCCGATGAACAATGGCCACCTCTTCGTCGGTACGCACCTGCCGAAAATCCTCCTGGAAATTGTTGGCGATGAGGGTGCCCGCCCCTTCAACGGTGAACAACTCGTACTTGATGGTGTTTTTACCCGCCGGCAAAACATGCACGCGATCACAGTGTCCGGACTCGATCTTTCGGCAGATGCTTGCCAGGGCGTCTTTGAAATTGACGTTGGCAATCGTGCTCCCGAAATCGTCCAGGGATTGGCGGACCCGCTCAGTGGTAAGGGCATTGATTTTATTGCCCTGGTGGTCGATGAGGTAGCGACGCTCCAGGAAAATGACCTTGTACATGGCCTTTTGATGGTTGAGTACGGCATCGTAAAAATTGACTTCTGGTGAGATGCGCACAAGGTCTGTTTCTGGCAGTCGGCGCGCCAATCGGGTAATCATTTTGCGGTTGGCAAAGCGATTGGGCAGATTGTGCAGCAAGACTGTGCGAGCCGCGTGGCGCACCAGGAATTTGATATCGGCGATGATGTCCTGAAAGTGGTCGCGCAGCGAGCCCTCCCGACAGGCAATAAATACCTGACGACCGTCCAGTGCACGTCCATATTCTTTCAAATAAAGCTTGGGCATGGTGGGCCCATCCGCTGGTCGCCAATCCCGGTTGTTTCACTTGAGATAGGCACCCACAGGTCACCGACCCCGCTGAATTGGCTAACCGAACAAGGTAAATGGCACCGTCAGAAGCCGAGGATGCCTGTATAGCTTTCGGGAGTGATCGCCAGCAGTTCTTTTTTAACGGAGTCGGCGACATCCAGGGTATCGATAAACGCGACAATGGCCGCCCGATCGACAGCTGCATGTGTGCGGGTCAGGGTCAGCAGCGCTTCGTAGGGTTTGGGATGGCCCTCCCGTCGCAAGATGGTCTGAATGCCCTCGGCCACCACAGCCCAGTTGCTGGTCAGATCATCCTGCAAGGCCGCTTCATTGAGAATCAATTTGTCCAGTCCGCGTTTGAGGGATTTAAGGGCAACGAGGGTGTGACCCATCGGCACCCCGATGTTGCGGGTCACCGTGGAGTCGGTTAGATCCCGCTGAAGGCGAGAAATGGGCAGCTTGGCCGCCAGATGTTCGAGCAAGGCATTGGCGACGCCCAGGTTTCCCTCGGCATTTTCGAAATCGATGGGATTGACTTTGTGGGGCATGGTTGAAGAACCGATCTCTCCGCGTTTAATTTTCTGCTTGAAATAGTCCATGGAGATGTACGACCATAAATCCCGGCACAAATCGATTAAAATGGTGTTGATGCGTTTGATCCCATCGAAAAAGGCCGCCAGATGATCGTAGTGCTCGATTTGCGTGGTGACCCGTGAGCGCTTGAGTCCCAGGACCTCATTGACAAGGTGGTTGCCGAACGTGATCCAGTCGACGTCCGGATAGGCCACATGGTGGGCGTTGAAATTCCCCGTGGCACTGCCAAACTTGGCGGCAAAAGGGATCTGCCGCTGCAGGGTTATCTGCTCCTGGAGACGATCCACAAATACGTAGATTTCCTTGCCCAAGCGGGTGGGCGAGGCGGGTTGACCGTGGGTCCGGGCCAGCATGGGCACCGCCTTCCAGACCTGAGCCTTGGCGGTCAAGTCGGCCACGGTTTCCTGAAGGGTCGGTTGCATGACCGCGGACCAGGCCTCCTTAAGGGAAAGGGGAAGGGCCGTGTTGTTGATGTCCTGGGAGGTAAGACCGAAATGAATGAACTCCTTGAAGGGGTCCAGGCCCAGGCGTTCAAAGGCCCTTTTGATAAAATATTCCACGGCCTTGACATCATGATTGGTGGTCTTTTCGATCTCTTTTATTTTGGTGGCGTCGTTGACGCTGAACGATCGATACAGTTCTCGCAGTTGGTCGAATCGTGCCGGATCAATGCCCGCCAATTGGGGCAGCGGCAATTGGCACAAGGCGATAAAGTACTCGATCTCCACTTGGACGCGGTAGCGGATCAGTGCACTCTCGCTGAAGTAGTCGCCCAAGGCCTCGGTGGCCCGCCGATAACGGCCGTCCACCGGCGAAATGGCGGTCAATGGGGTCAATGTCATGGGACCTCCTCACACTCCTTGGCATTCCGTTTTCATTCCGAAGCCCTTATAGAAAATCGGTTCGGTGCATGTCAAACCGTTAGCGGTGGCAGACCATCCAGGCTTCGCCTTGCAATCACCATCGTCGTCCCCCTCTCCTTCGATCACCGTCACCCGTCTTGCGACCGCCGTCCTTCGGCAAGCAACACACGCAGGGCCGTTTGCCGCCGGCTGGTATCCTGATTGCGCACCGCCATGGCCATGGCTTTACGGGTACCCACCAGCACGGCCAGCCGCCGGGCGCGGGTCAGGCCGGTGTATAGCAGGTTTCTATAAAGCATCTGGTAGTGCTGGGTGAGCACCGGCATGACGACCACTTCGAATTCACTGCCCTGTGATTTATGGATCGTTATGGCATAGGCCAGGTCAAGTTCGACGATATCGTCGCGCTGGTACTCGATCAGGCGGTTGTCCGGGAAAAAGGAAACACTGCAGGTTAGCGCCTGATTGTCGATGGCCACAATTTCACCGATATCGCCGTTGAAGACGCCCAGGTCATAGTTGTTGCGCCGGTGAATCACCCGGTCGCCGGTTCTGAACAGGCGCTCACCCACTTTCAGCTGCTGTTTGCCCGCCGACGCCGGATTGGCCGCCTCCTGAATCAGGGCATTTAAACGCATGGTGCCTAAGCTTCCACGGGTCATGGGCGACAGCACTTGGATTTCGCAATCGCGGCCGCAATATTTCGGGATCCACTCTAAGATCAGCTGCTTGATAACGTCGGTCGCCGACAGCCCGTATCGCAGGGACGACCAGGGATGGATTTTTTTCAGGACCGACATCAGTTCCTCGGTCCGGCTGCCTGCGTGTGCCACCTGTTCCAAATCGACATGTTCGAATTTTTTTGGAATGACCAGTTCGGGCTCGTAGGGCACAACGGCCTCTCCGATTCGGAATTCATATGGATTGGCATCATGCGCTTCATCTGGATTGGTATCCGTGATTTGGGCCTCGTAGAAACGCTTCACCCGCGAGACGAAACGCAATTGTTCCTGGGTGGCTTCGTCCGTATCCATAAAGATGCAATCGGACCCGCTTTGCCACAGTTCCGGTTTTCTAAACGGCGAATCGATGTAGGGCATGTCCCCGCGGTTGATCTGATGGGCGTAGTTGACAATCAGGCTTCGTTTGGCCTGTCTGAATATGCGGGTCAGCCGGAAGCAGGGAACGCGGCCGGATGCAATGACATCTCTGAGGACATTGCCGGCACCCACAGAGGGCAGTTGATCGGCATCACCGATGAAAAGCATCTGGGAATGGCCGCCAACTGCCTTCAACAGTGAGGCCGTCAGGCCAATGTCCAGCATGGAGCATTCATCTACAATGATAAAGTCCGCTGCCAAGGGATTGGCTTGGTTCCTGTTGAATCGACCCATCTGCCACTCCAGCAGGCGATGGATGGTTTTGGCCTCCCGACCGATTACATCTGTCATTCGCTGCGCTGCCCTGCCGGTGGGCGCTGCCAGCAGAACCCGCCGGTTGATGGCTTCGAGCAGCTTAACCAGCACCAGGGTTGTGGTGGTTTTGCCCACCCCGGGGCCACCGGTCAAAACGGAAAACTGCCGGCCAACAATCTGTTGCACTGCCGTGGCCTGCTCCTCGCTCAAGGCGATGCGGTTGACCCGGCAGTAGGTGTCGATCCAACGCTTTACCCGCTTCATATCCATGGAAACCGGTCGATCCATGGCGGCGATGGTTCGGGCAACCGTCAACTCGTCAAAATACAGGCCTTTGGAATAGTAACAGCGTTGCGGCAACCTTTCGGATGTCTCTCGCTCCCGAACCATCAGTCGCCCCGCTGCTTCCATCTCCCCAAGCAGTGCGGACAGACGGTCGCTGACATCCAGTCCCAGCAGGTCGGTTGTCTGGGCCTGAATTTGCACATCGGTCAGATAGCAGTGGCCGAAATCCCGGCTGGCAGCCAGCACATGGACAATCCCGGCCACGATGCGTTGGTGGCTGTTGCGTTCCAATCCAATGCTCAGTGCAATTTTATCAGCCGAAAAAAAGCCGATCCCGTAAAAATCCCTGGCCAGACAGTAGGGGTCCTGGGTCACTTCGGCAATGGCAGCATCCCCATAGGCCTTGTAAATCCGCACGGCGTAAAGGGTGCTGATGCCATGGGATTGAAGAAACATCATCACTTCACGGATGGCGCGATGCTCGGCCCAAGCTGCGCTGATGGTGCGCAACTTCTTTTTGGCGATGCCCGGCACCTCGGTGAGTCGCTGAATATCCCCTTCAAAGACGTCCAGGGTCTGATCACCGAAGTGACGAACGATTTTTTCGGCCGTCTTGGGCCCGACGCCTTTTATGAGCCCTGATCCAAGGTATTTCTCCAGGGCGGCACTGGTCGCTGGTCGGTGCTCGACGGCACGGGTGGCGTTGAACTGACGCCCATATTTCTGATTGACCGTCCAGGCCCCGTAAAATTCCATGGTGGCACCGGCGAAAACCTTGGTCTGGTGGACGATGACCGTCTCCTGACGGTGAGGGGCATCGGCGGGTCGGACACGCAAAACCGACCAGCCACTGTCGGCATTGTGAAATGTGACGCGGTCCACAACGCCCCGCAGCCGTTCGCTGATGGTGCCGGTTGTGTGGATTGCAGGCGGTTGCATGGGCCGATCCGGTTGTCGGTTTAATGCCGGGTCAAGGGTGCCGTCGGCGCCTTGCCCGGTCATCATCGAAAACAAGTCACACCCAATCCGGAAGACGAACCTCTGACGGACTGAGCGGGTGGGGGATGTAACACTTGACATCGATGACCGGAGATCCACTGCGGGCATCGATCGCATCAATATAAATCGTCGTGCCGGCCACTGACAACACCCGGCACCGCGAGAAGGCGATCAGATTGGGACGAACCGGGGCATGGGTGGCAAAGACACCGGTAAGCGGGTTGGCCGGATCTTTCCTCGGTCGCACCTGCAATCGGGAGCGGTCGTCGGGGTTGTCGTTCTCGTGAAACCAATAGCAGACAACAATGTGAGAAAAAGCGTCCAAGCCCAACAAGCCATCTTTGAAGGCAGGATCGATTTCAATGCGCTCGCTTTGGTTCGATTTTCGTACCCAACCAATGGGATGAATCCAGTACCCATCGTTCATGGCTGCCTCCTGAGAAATGGATGAGAGATGGCTCATACAATCAACTTGCATGCCGATGATCAAGCAATATATTTAAAAACGGGTCCGGTGGCACAATCATTCAGCAAACGCATAGATCGGACCTTTTTGGTAATTGTCTTCCTCGACTGGTTGTTTTCAAACCGATTGCGTTACACCCGGTAGCTACCTTGACCGTGTAGGCCTGGATTTGCTTTTTCGGATGCTGTCCGGAAACGCAAACCACCGGCAAGCGGGTGGTCGTTGACTAAACCGTCCTAATTGCTTACAAGTTTGTACTATGGGATACGTTTTCGACTTTCAGGATGCCAAACGCTACGATCAATGGTTCCTGAGGCGCAAGAACCGCCTGGCGGCAGACTTGGAAAGCCGTCTGATGCTGGGCATGCTGGACCCGGTTGCCGGTGAATCGGTACTGGACATCGGCTGCGGCACGGGCGCTTCGACGGCACCTTTGCTGGAAAGGGGTCTGGACGCCACCGGCATCGATCCATCTCCTTACATGCTCGACATCTTGTCGGAAA
This sequence comes from Desulfosarcina sp., assembly GCA_050124445.1. Taxonomy (GTDB): domain Bacteria; phylum Desulfobacterota; class Desulfobacteria; order Desulfobacterales; family Desulfosarcinaceae; genus Desulfosarcina. Next base: position 1,023 of record JASFFF010000157.1, on the reverse strand, counting down.
CGCTGGGCGGCCGTGTCTCACTCTACCGCGGATTCGCCGAGGACCTGCCCTTTGACGACAACTCGTTCAACCATGCCTGCCTGTTTACCAGCCTCGAATTTGTAGATGATCCCAAAAAAGCGCTTGCCGAAGCCTTTCGCGTGGCCAAAGACCGCGTCTTTATCGGGTTTTTAAATCGCTATGCCTTGACGGGGATCGGCCGACGGGTGAAGGGAATATTCACTCCGACCATCTATAACCGGGCCACCTTCTTCAGCGTTTGGGAGATAAAGAGCATGGTCCGGGAATTGATGGGGCCGGTTCCGGTGTGTTGGCGCACCGTCTGCCAGTTTCCCGGCCCCTGGGGCATCTGGATGAAGCAGATCGAAGGTTCGGGATTGGTTCAGCGTTTTCCTTTCGGTACGTTTGCCGGTATCGTCGTCACCTTGGTGCCTCGATTCCGCACGCGTCCGTTGGCCATCCGGTACCAACCCAATAAAGTCGGCGGTGTCGCCCCCGGCGCGGCTGGATGCTCCGGTATGGCCCCATCCAAGGGTTTTGGCAACTCCCCGCGCTAGTTGGTCGGCCTAAAACAGCGCTACCCGCTGGTCGAAAACGAATCCAATACCGGGATTCATTTGACAAGCGGTTCAAATATCTGTTTAAATTTGGAAATTTAAGCATTTAGACCGAATGAGCAAGCGCGGCTGAAAAGGGCCACGCCAAAGGAGCCTGTCCAGATGGAAGCTTGGCTCTATGAAACCACGCAAGAAAAACGGGTGCGCTGCCGGCTGTGCAGCCATATGTGTGTCATCGGCCCCGGTAAACGGGGGATTTGCGGGGTGCGTGAAAATCAGGATGGCATATTACATACAAAAGTGTACGGGCGGCTGATTGCCGCCAACGACGACCCGGTGGAAAAGAAACCCCTTTTCCACCTGATGCCCGGCAGCCGATCCTTTTCCATTGCAACGGTAGGTTGCAACTTTAAATGCCGCTTCTGCCAAAACGCCGATATCGCCCAGATGCCGGCCGACCGCAATG
>JASFFF010000156.1:0-8097 GCA_050124445.1 Desulfosarcina sp. | reverse complement strand
CGTAAAATTGCCGCCAAACATAGAATCAGCCTCTGCAAAATTACCCGCGGCTCCAGAATTCTCAAAGTCAAGAACAGCTATCTAAAAAAAGTACTCGACAACCTTTACGAAAATAGGTAACGCAGGCAACCCGGATAGGGCAGCCATTGCGCTGGTGTCGGGGTCGCATAGATGCGTCGGCACAAAGGGTCGGCATTCGCACCATACCCGCCATTTCATGTCTGTACATGGCGTCAACGTGGCTTGATTGATAACCGCTGCTGGCTGGCAGATGGATCGGATCTCCTGTGACACCAGGCCCGAAACCGTCTGGATGAACTCGGTCTCGGGCCTGGTATTGGTGTGTTGTCGACGGCCGAGATTCTGAGGCCTATCGATTACTCCCTCGGATCCTTCTCTTGCCTACCAGTTCTCCCCCAAGACTTCAAAATGCGCCTGGGGATGGGCGCAGGCAGGACACATTTCAGGTGCTGCGTCGCCTTCGACAAGGTAACCGCAGTTGCGGCAGCGCCACATGACCGGCTGATCTTTTTTGAAAACTTTGTCAGCCATGATGTTGGCCGCCAGGTCGAGGTAACGCTTTTCGTGCTGTTTTTCGGCTACCGAGATGAATTCCCAAATCATGGCAACGGCATCGAAGCCTTCATCACGGGCAACCTTGGCAAAGCCAGGATACATCTCCGTGTGCTCATAATGCTCACCGGCCGCGGCGGCCTTCAGGTTGTCCACCGTTGAACCGATCACGCCCGCCGGGAACGCTGCGGCAACTTCCACTTCGCCGCCTTCCAGGAATTTGAAGAAGCGCTTGGCGTGCTCTTTTTCCTGATCGGCCGTCTCGGCAAAAATGTCGGCAATCTGAACGTAACCGTCTTTTTTGGCCTTGCTGGCAAAGTAAGTGTACCGATTACGGGCCTGAGATTCTCCAGCAAAAGAAGTGAGCAGGTTTTTTTCTGTCTGGCTGCCTTTTAGCGTTGGCATAAATTTCCTCCTTTAAGGTTGGAAGGGTTGAATAAAAGCGGATTCCGCAATACGTGCGGACACGACCGCAAACAAGGTTAAATGCAATTAGCTTGGAAAAAACACAATCTCTGAAGAGCAATTATCATGTCGCCACCGGCGACGGTGCGGTTGAAAGGGCAGCCTATGCGGCAAGGCTACAGCGGCAGCAGTGCCCCTATGACCCGATTGCGACCTGCTTCCTTGGCCCGATAGAGCAACATGTCGGCCTGATTGAGAAGCATTTCCGGCCTGACCGAATTTTTGCCTTCCTGTGGTGAAAATCCGGTCACACCGATGCTTGTGGTAGCAGGAATGGTGCAATCGTCAAATCGGATTTCGCATTTTTCAATGGCTTGTCGAAAACGCTCAGCAAGAATCATGGCTCCGGCCTGATTGGTTTCCGGCAAAACGACGATAAATTCCTCTCCACCGTAGCGACCCACCCAATCTATTTTCTGGCGAACGGCCCCCGTTAAGCAGGTTGCGAATACCTTGAGAACTTCATCCCCTGCCAAGTGACCGAAGGTATCGTTGACCTTCTTGAAATGGTCGATGTCGCACATTAAAACTGATAGATCGCGGCCATATCGGAAGGCCCGCCGTATTTCCTGTGGCAGCCGTTCGTTGATGTACCCGCGGTTGTAGATGCCGGTGAGCGGATCGGTGATGGACATGAGGTGAATTTCATCCACGGCCGCTTTCAGCGACTTCTCCAATTGCAGAATACGGATACCGGTTTTGATGCGCGCCACCAACTCCGCATGATGAGCGGGTTTAATAAGATAATCGTCCGCACCGGAACCGAGACCGGAGATGATGTCGTCCTTGGAGCCCTTTGAGGTGAGCATGACGATGAAAACATATCGATCTGGATTCTCCTCCCGGATGGCACGGCATAGTTCAGGGCCTTCCATTTCCGGCATCTGCCAGTCTGTTAACACGATGGGGAAAAAAAATCGACGGAACAGTTCAAGTGCCTTACCCCCATTCTCAACTGTTGTTACTGAAAAACCCTCTTCAACCAGAATCGTCTCGAAAAGGCGCCGCGAGATGGGGTCGTCTTCAGCAAGCAACACAGGGTAGGTTTCGTTGGTGGGTTCCATCAACTTAGCAAATCCGTAGATTGGGTGTCAGGGTCCGTCGTTTGCTGGCACTCTAAGCACCATCCATACAACTATTTGTGCTATATCAAACCCACCTCAGAATAACAAGCATTGAAGTAACAATCTGTTTTCATTTACTAAAATAAGAGCACTAATCATTTCTCCAAATCAATTGCCATCACGTGGCTGTGTGATAGCCAGCGTTGACAGGTTGTTGTCAAACTGGGGGTTTTGCCCCCGGTTGGAAGACAATTAATCAATGGATTGCCCGGACGCTAGCCCGATACGTCGGACAGGCGCCGGCATAAAGCCAAAGCGAAACCATGCCCAATCTGTCTTCGATTCAGAAGTTGATAAAACGGGTTGGGGAAGCCCCATGCAGACGGGTCAATAGAAGGTGACTGATTGTTGAATGATTTGGTTTAACTTATGCAGTTCTTTTCGCATTTCCAACAGCTTGCCCTGCATCAAGGTGCCGAGAACAGCCAAACGGCTTTGTTGGTCCCCTGATTTATCCAGGATGCTGTCAATCTGCGCCTGGTAGGCCCGCATGTGGGGGCGGTGTTTGAGAAACCGCTCCCGTTCCGACAAGGCCATCTGCAGTTTCTCATTGTTGGCGATGGTGCAATGGTGAGATTGGTCGTTGCCTGTGCCTAACCTATTTCGCATACGTATGATAAACCTTTCTGCGCGCTTTCATGATTGTCCGTTGAGAGGAAGGACCGGCACCGAATCGCGCGCCCTGGATGCACCGATTGGGCAACAATTAACAATCATGAAAGCAAGCCATGCGCCAGAACGCTGCTTAGACGAAATACAATATATTTACATATATTTATGTTTTATGTTAATCATAGGATCCAGTCAGGAAAGAAAAAAAATACATAGCACAATTGCATAATCAACTATAATTGTATTTCATTAATTTCATATGCTATCGTTGTTCATGCTCGATCGCTGTGTGTAATTCTACGCTTATCCATCCTATTTGACGAATGGTCGCTACCGGGAGAATGAGATGTTAAGCAAACTTCGGCAAAAGGATCATGACAATTTATGGAATCGATTGGCCCGTGACCTTATCTATGACGCCAAACAAGTTCTGCTGTACTGTGGTGTGCAGGTGCCCGAGCCGAAACAGAATGGTCCTTCAACGGACTATTCAGAGATTATCGCGCTAACTACCAGGGGAACCGAATATGGCGCCATTTTCGATCCCACGATGCGACGAATTCATTTTGAGCCTGGATATATTCAAAATATAGTCGATCAAGCCTACCGGTTCGATTTCCCAATAATGGACAGAGCATTCGGGCCTGGTGGTATTGCAGGTTTTATTTATGCTGAAAACCGGCCGGATGAATTGATAAACCCTGGCATGAACCACTTGATCAAGCAGGCCATATTGGCCAAAAACCATGCCATGCCCTTTTCATTTGTTTGTGCGAGGCAGTTGGATCAATTTGAAGTCGAACAATTTGAAATTACATCCAACATCTTCAACGGCCCCATGTTTTTTAACGTGGCGACCGAAGCGGGGATTGCAGCGGCAGAAACATGTAGATCCAATGGCAATTATATCATTACCAACCATACCGTTTTTAATTCTCCCCTTACACTCTCTTTTAAAGAAAATATCGATATTTTTATGCGATGTGTACAGCAGCAGATCCCAGTTATGCTGACCACACAGCCCTTCAGCGGACAAAATGGTCCCATGACTCCCTATGGTATCGCCCTGCTGGCATTTGCTGAATTTCTCGCGGGAATGGCGATGGCATTTGGGATCAATCCGGAAACCAAGGTTATCAACGGTGCCTATCCAACAATGTGTACGCCAGGAAAAAAGCCGCAATTGAAAATTGGCGCGGTGGTTCATAATTTCGCCAACTACCTGGTTGCCTATACATCCCGTTTGTTGGATATCGCCAGTATTCAGTCCGGTTGCACCATCGAAGGCCAGCGTCACAGGAACGAACTGCTGGAAACAGATTACCAGACCGTGCGAGCCATGATCCTTTGGGATGATATTTTCGAAGGGTGGCACATGTTGAGACACTGTTACGGCTTTTTAAACGATTTGGCATTCTTTTCATTCCAGAAAGCTGAAAATGATATTGCTGCTTTGAGGCACATACAAAGTCTGGACGACACTGGCATCACTGCGCTTCTGGCCAACAACGTCCGGCTGAACCGTGACATACAAAAAGCCGACATGATCTACAAGAAACCGACTCTTATTTTCAATCGCGAGAAAGATACGCTGTTGGAAGTGATTATCGAAACGATCGACATATTCAGGGGAGATTTCGGTCGCCACGATCACACGTTGAGCAACATTCCGAGTCATTGGTTTTAGAGCAATCCCGTGTGAAGGCTGGGAAATGACCATGCTTGGGTGGGCACCATCTTAAACCAGCTATGGAAGCAAAAAAGCCTTCGGGAAACAGTCGCGAAGGCTCGTGCTTTTAAACTGTAAGGGGGCGGCCGCATGGAACAAGGAAGCCGGCCGATGGTCGCAAAGCGAAAGTGCGTTCAATTGTTAATGGCAAGGTTGTTACCTGCCACAAAGCATCCGCTTTAGATACAACCCCAATCAGCGTGCCAGTTCGGTTTCCAGTGCGTTTTCCACTCGCATATGCTGAGTGTGCCAGACATTGTTCTCATTCATGTAGTTTTCCATGTTTTTGCCACCCAAGTGAGCCACCATTTCAATATCCGCCTGGGCTTTGTCCGTATTGTCCAATTTGACGTGCAAGCTTGCTCGGCTGTAGTAGGCAGCCCCGTATTCCGGGTTTATATTGATGGCCCGGTCGAAATCTGCCAGGGCGGAACGATCATCTCCCTGTTTTTCGTATACCAGGCCCCGCATGTGGTAGGCGCGGGCATAGTCTGGATCGATGGTTATTGCACTGTCAAAATCATCCTTGGCCTGATCAAAAAGATCCATCTTAAGGTAGGCGGCCCCACGGCTAACAAAAGCCAAGGCATGCCTATGGTCCCCATCAATGGCCTGGGTGAAAAGTTCTATGCTTTTATCGTAACGGGCATTGGCAAACTCCACCATTCCCGATGTAAATAATTCTTTGGCAGTTACGGAATTGGTCATAATCATTCCTCCCATGTTTATCTTGAAACAAATGAATGTTTACTTAAGCGCAAAACGTACCTTGTAGTAATGGGCAGCCATGATACTGCTACCCGTGTGATCAGTAACTAATTGCTCGTGTTAATAATGAAGATAATGGCTGGAAGAACCATATTCAATAGCTGGAAAGAGAAGCTATTGGTAGTCAATTGATAGGTAACAATGGGCCCCACTAAGCCCCCCGTGGGACGGGTTCATCCCAGGGGAGCATCTTTAGTAATCGAAATTTCAGAACGGCCAAAATCCAGTGTCGTTCCAAATTTGTTCTTTAACCTCAGAATCAATGGCCGCAAGAAATTCCAGGTGTTCTTTTTCCCAGTCCGCCAACCACTGGTAGAGTTTTTTCTCTTCCGGATCCTTAGCTTCGTTGCTTCGCTTGGCATACAGGGAAATGGCGCGTTCCTCCATGAGCATGGCCGCGGAAATTGCCGCCGCCTCGAAATCTGCTGCATCAATGCGCCCTTTGACCTCTGCAGTCAATACATTTTTTGATACGGTACCGGTGTGCGAGGTATCGGGTGGGTTGAACTTTCCGCTTTGGCTGAACGCCTTGAACTGATCAGAAAGAATCTTGACATGCTGGACCTCTTCTGCGGCCATGGTTTCAAAAAATGCCTTAACATCGGCGTTTTTGGATTGATCGGCAGCTTTACGGTAAAACGCTTTTCCCCGCTTTTCCAAAAGAATCGCATTCTTGAGTATGTCCAGCGTTTTGTTATCCGTCATCATTCCCTCCTTGGTTGGGTTAATGGAATTTGACTAAAATACGATTGCCGATTCGGCTGGTTTGGTTTGTCTGAAAATTATATTTTGCCATACTTCCAATCAGCGGCTTTCGGCGCGTAAAATATAGTACTTCCATAAATTTTAGGAACCCCAAAATTTTCTTGACACAATTTCACGGTTACATGTACAAATCGGTTGTACGCAATCCCCTTATTTGGACCCTTCTTGGTTACCGCACTGGGAAAGCCGACGCTTAAGCAATAAAAGGTAAAACGAAAATAAGCAACGACATGCCAAAAAGCAAGCCACTGAGCGCAAACATGGAAGATTATTTGGAGGCCATTTACCACATTGTCTCCGAGAAAAAGGCCGCCCGGGCAAAGGATATCGCTGTACGCATGGCAGTCAACAGTGCATCAGTCACTGGTGCACTGCGGCTCTTGGCAGAAAAGGGACATATCAACTATGCACCTTATGACGTGATCACCCTGACTGCTGCCGGTGAAACGCTGGCCAGGGACATTGTTCGCCGTCACGAAATCCTCAAGGATTTTTTCATCAGGGTGCTGGACGTTGATGAGCAGGAGGCTGAAGAGAGCGCATGTAAAATGGAGCACGCCATCTCACCAGCCATTATCGACCGCTTGGTACGCTTCGTTGAATTTATTCAGATCTGTCCCAGGGGAGGCGCGGAATGGATCGGGGGCTTTCGTCAGTTTTGTGAGCAGGATGACGCCATGTCAGGCTGCGAGAATGCCATCTCCAAATGTTTAGATGATTTAAAAAAACGTCAAAAACAATTCCAGCTGGCCAAACGCGAGATAATTACCCTGGGAGGTTTGAAGGCGGGGCAAGTTGCGCGGTTGATTCGAGTCAAGGGTGAAGGAACCATCGTTGAAAAGCTTAGTGCCTTAGGCATCACCCCGGGCAGTATCATTGAACGCGAAGACGTTGAAACAAACGGCGAACGAATCAACATCAAGGTGCGCGGCTACCACCTTTCTCTGCGCAAAGATGATTTTCCTAAAATAGAACTGGAAGTGATCGCATCCGCTTAGCCAAGATTGGCAGTCCATTTTTTTCCGTTCAACCGCTCGCGCAAGCACCCTGAGCATTTAAATGTAACAACCCTCCGTGCGGGCAAGATTGCTGGCTCGCCAGTAGCGGGGTTGCGACCTTTGCGTGCCTGTTTTTCTTTGACGCAAAATTTACCAAACCCGCTTACCAGAAGGTCATCTCCGGATTCAAGACAGCTTTTCATGAGCTCCAACAAGGATTCCACGATTTGCATCGATACTGCTTTGGGAAAACCCATCTCCAAGTAAAGTCGGTCGACAATATCCGATTTGGTTAGTGCCATTGATGCCTTTTACCGAGACGTTATAGAAGATTGGAAAATAAAAAAATGGGGGCCGGGTGTCGAGGTTAAGGGTAACACGAAACCGTTTGGCAGGTTTGCCACACCGGCCCCCAGCGGGATTTTTGGAGGTGCCAATGGCCGATCCCGCCATAAATTTATACAATGGGAATTAAATTGCCGCAATACCCCAATTCGCACCTATAAAACCCTTAGCCTAAATTAGGGGTTCGGTGTCGTCGCCTCACCATTATCGAAATTGGGCAATGCAAAGCGGAAGGATTGCAAACAACAGGTACGGCTTCAACGGGTTCGCGCAATTGCTGCCATTTACCATTCGCTGTGAAGCTGTCTTTCCACATCCGCCCATCTGGCCTTTAGATTGGAAATCGCATCCAAGGCAATGTCCAAATGGGATGGCATGTGGTTCTTGTAAATTTCCTGGTGCAGTTTCTTATCTTTGATGCCATGCCGCTGAAGCGGCATGTCGGACACCAACATAATCGATCCGATGGGCACTTCATAACGGTAAGCCACTGAAAAAATTGTGGCTAACTCCATTTCAATGGCCAGAATGCGCTGGCAACGCAGATAGTCCACAAAATCTTCATCGAACTCCCACAATCGCCGGTCGGTGGTATAGACGATACCGCAACGGGGGGCGATCTTACGGGCCTTTACGGCACCGATGCAAAGTAGGTTGACCGACATGGCCGGCAGCGCGGGAAATTCCATAGGCAGGTAGTGGCGACTGGTTCCCTCGC